>CAZANS010000271.1:0-3748 GCA_964486565.1 uncultured Victivallales bacterium | reverse complement strand
GCAGTTTGCGAGCGTCGCGAGCATAATTGCCGAGTAGTCGTCGCCGGCATCCGAGAATATTTTTGCCTGCTCGTCCGCGCCTATGCCGGTGGTCAGAGCGAAGAGGCCGATATGATCCTGTCGGCTTGATCCGCATGGCAGGAGGAAGTCGGGAAGAGCGAGATTCGCAACACCGTTTTTCCTTGCCTTCTGGTCACGGAGGAAATGCAGCGTGCTTGATTGTATCGCCGGGTCCTTGTGTGAGAACAGCAGCACGTCGTCGTCTTTCGAGCATGCGGGGAATATGCCGTATACAGCTTTGCCCTTCAGGTAGCCGTGGAGGGCTATGTCCTTGAGCATTTCGAGGGCGTCGTTGTGGAGTTTTCGTGCCTCCTCCCCCTTGGTGGGGTCGTCGAGGACGTCGGGATATCTGCCCTTGATTTCCCATGCGCTGAAGAAGGGGTTCCAGTCTATGAGGGGGACGAGCTCGTCTATGCTCTGGTCGGTGATTGTCCAGGTTCCGATTTTCCGAGGTTCGGCGGGGGGGTGCGAATTGAAATCCGGTGCATAGCGGTTTTTCCTTGCATCCTCGAGGGGGATCATGTTCCTTTCGGCCTTCCCGTGCGAATTTCGCAATTTTTTGCATTCGTCGGACTCGGCGTTGATGAATTTATCCCTCAGGGCTTTGTTCATCAACGAGTTGACGATACTGACCCCTCTTGAGGCATCTGGGACGTAAATGCACGGGCCGTTCTTCCTGACGGGCTCGATCTTGACGGCAAGGTGAAGTTTTGAGGTCGCGGCGCCGCCGACGAGCAGCGGGATGTGGAGATTTCCCCTTTGCATCTCGGCGGCCACATGTACCATCTCTTCGAGCGATGGGGTGATGAGTCCGCTGAGGCCGACTATGTCCGCGTTTTCCGACCGGGCGGCATCGAGGATCCTCTCGCAGGGCACCATAACCCCAAGGTCAACGACCTCGTAGTTGTTGCATCTGAGGACGACTGCTGCGATATTTTTGCCGATGTCGTGCACATCGCCCTTGACGGTTGCGAGGACGATTTTTCCGGCGGAGGTGGAGAGTTTTTCCCCTGAGCGTTTCGCCTCGATGTAGGGCATGAGGTATGCGACGGCCTTTTTCATGACTCTTGCGCTTTTGACGACCTGAGGTAGGAACATCTTGCCTGCGCCGAAGAGCTGCCCGACCTTCTCGATCCCCTTCATCAGCGAGTCCTCGATGACTGCGACAGGATGCTCGGGGTCGCGCAGTCGGCACTCCTCGACATCGGACTCGATATGGTCTGCGAAGCCCTTGACGAGTGCATGCATTATCCGCTCGTCCGCGCTGCCTTCGCGCCATGAGTTGTCCTGCTCTTGTCTTTTGCCTCGGAACTGTATGTTCTCGGCGAGTTTGAGGAGCTTTTCCGAGGCGCCGGGGCTGGTGTTGAACACAGCGTCCTCGACGATGCCGCGAATGTCCTCTGGAATCTCATCGTAAACGGTCAACTGCCCGGGGTTGACTATCCCCATGTCCATTCCTTTTGCGATGGCGTGGTACAGGAAGACCGAGTGCATGACCTCGCGGATGGCGTCGTTGCCGCGGAAGGAGAAAGACATGTTGCTGACCCCGCCGCTGACAAGGACGCCTGGGTTTTCGGACTTGATGTTGCTGATCGCCTCGATGAAATCACGAGCGTAGTTGTCGTGCTCCTCGATGCCCGTGCCGATTGCGAAGACATTCGGGTCTATCACTATCTGCTCGGGGAGGTAGCCGCATTTTCCCGTGAGCAGCTCGATTGACCTTCTAGCCACGGCGACACGCCTTTCGAGGGTGTCCGCCTGCCCATGCTCGTCGAAGCACATCACCAGCACCGCCGCCCCGAGCCGCTTGACTGTCCTAGCCTTGCGCAGAAATTCAGCCTCCCCCTCCTTCAGGCTGATCGAGTTGACTATCCCCCTGCCCTGCAAGCACTTGAGGCCTGCGACTATGACCTCGAAATCTGATGAGTCAACCATCACGGGGACGCGTGATATCTCGGGCTCTGATGCTGAAAGGTTCAGGAACCTTTGCATCTCATCGGCACCTTCGAGCATGCCGTCGTCCATGTTGACGTCAATAATCTGCGCCCCGTTCTCGACCTGCTCGCGCGCGATGATCAGGGCCTCCTCGTGATTTTTCTCCTTTATCAGCCTGAGGAACTTGCGCGATCCGGAGACGTTCGTCCTCTCGCCGATGTTCACGAAGTTCATCTCCGGCGAGATGTTCAAGGGCTCCAGGCCGCTCAGCCTGCAGCATCTGCGGCGATCGGGCAGCTTGCGCCGCGGGGCGATATCCGCCACAGCTCGTGCTATTGCCGCTATATGCTCCGGCGTGCTGCCGCAGCAGCCGCCGAGGATGTTCACGAAACCGCTTGTTGCGAAATCCGCAACCAGCTCAGCCATCTCTGCGGGTGACTGGTCGTATTTCCCGAATGCGTTTGGCAGTCCGGCATTCGGGTGCGCGCTGACATGGACGGCGGCGCAGTTTGAAAGCTCCTCGATGTGAGGCCTCATGCCACGTGCGCCGAGGGCGCAGTTCAGCCCGAGGGACAAGAGGTTCTCGGCATGTGACACCGAGTTGACAAAAGCTTCTATGGTCTGTCCGGAAAGTGTGCGACCGCTCGCGTCGGATATCGTCGCGGATATCATCAGAGGGACACGCACTCCAAGCTCATCGTTCAGCCTGCTCAAAGCCGATATCGCTGCCTTCGCGTTGAGTGTGTCGAAAACCGTCTCGAGAAGCAAAATGTCCACCCCACCCTCGACCAGCGCCCTCGCGGCCTGAAAATATATTTTCTCGAGATCGTCGAAGCAGACATCCCTGAATCCCGGGTCGTTAACGTCAGGGGACATCGAGCATGTCTTGCCCGTGGGGCCGATTGATCCTGCGACAAAGACCCTTCGGCCTGGGTTTTCAGCGACATATCTTTCCGCCGCCCGGCAGGCGAGCCGCGCAGACTCCATGTTCAGCTCCCCGACAATCTCCGCGAGTCCGTAGTCGGCCTGGGACAAGGCGTTGGAGTTGAAGGTGTTGGTCTCGATTATGTCCACGCCGGCATCGAGATACTCGCGATGTATGCCCTCGATGATGTCGGGGCGCGTGAGGCTTAGCAGGTCGTTGTTCCCGGCAATCGGGACGGGATGCGTGGCGAACCGTCCGCCGCGGAAGTCGTCCTCGCCGAGCGAGAAGCTCTGTATGCGCGTGCCCATCGCGCCGTCAAGGATCATGATCCTTTCGGACAGTATGCCGTCAAGTTCGCCGCGTATCTTCGAGTAGTCCTTCAACTTCACCTCTGGATATGATCGTCAATCCTGCAAAACAAGCCTTGGCTTGCGAAATCCGCAAGCGCCGGCACAGTGGCGGCCTAAAGGTACAACAACCGATTCAAAGTTCAAGCGGCGTAGACTTTCATCCGGCGCGGGCGGGACAGACTAGGCAGGTATGCCCACTTCCGCCTCGGCGTGGCCTCGCATCCAAAATGGCGGGCCGCGCGGCCACGGGGAGTTTTGAAATTGGCTCCGTAGCAATGTAGTCTTGCCCGACCCAGAGGGACCTAGCAGCGCGACCAGCTTGCCGGACGGAACCGAAAGGCTGACATCACGCAAGGCCTCGAAAACCCCCGATTGACAGGAGATCGCGGGTAAAGGCTACTACCGTTCAGCCAATTTTTAGATATTCGAGCCAGTTTCAAAACTCCGCGTGAACCGCGTTGGGAGCGCAGGCGCGGCA
>CAZANS010000270.1:0-3765 GCA_964486565.1 uncultured Victivallales bacterium | reverse complement strand
CGCAGACGAGGCCGCAGACGAGGCCGCAGACGAGGCCGTGTTGATATCCCCTGCTGAGGGTGATGCCGTGCCGGAGCCGGTCGTCAAGGCTCCAGTAGCGGGTGAGCCGATGGACGAGCATGCAGAGGAAAGATCTGTCGGACGTTTCCTGTTGCTATACATACCTAATATAGTCTTGAACCTCACCGACATCGTCTCTATGGGTGTGGGTGTGGGCGCAAGGACAAGCATGGAGGTCAGAGCCACGCGATACTGCCAGTTCGGCGGGGACTACGGGGATATGTTCTTCGTGGAAAAGGGCTACGACCGTCGTTTAGGCGGCGCCTATGACAACGGCTACAATTTACTTCTTGGCCCCCTGAGGGCAGAGGAGCGTTACATTGACAAGAACTTCGGCAGGGTCAAGGACATCGTGATCACTGGCAACGAGTCCGTCGTTCCAAGCCCGGATGAGGATGTCTACAGCGAGATGCATCGTGATTTCTGGTCAATCGGCGTGGAGGCCGGTTGGTTGCTCGTCGGACGTGTGGATGTCCATCCGGTTGAGATTGCTGATTTCATAGCCAGCATATTCGGGTTTGACCTTACCGGCGACAGCCTGAGGTAGTTTTGAAATTGGCTCTCAAGGCCTTGTTGTTTCTAGGACTGAGACGCGCCTTTTATGAAGGCGCGTTTTTCTTGACCGGCGGCTTGCGGCTTCCAAACATGGAGAGATAATGCGAAAGATAGAAAGCATGGCAGGCTCGGTGCTGACCGGGACAGTGTCAAGAAAAATCTTCCTCCTGGCTGTCGCGGCAATCCTGGCAACCAACCTCTTCTACGGATACAAGGTCTACTCCGAGTCCATGGAGACAAAGCCGCAGGACGACGGCTATGCAGCAGTGGCAAAGTTCATGGGTATAGTGCAGCTCATCCGAGAGAAATACGTCGATAAGGAAAAGGTGAGCTACGACGAGCTTTTCAACAATGCGCTGCGCGGTATGCTGAGGGGGCTTGACCCGTTCAGCTCCTACCTCGACCGGGAGTCCTACCATGAGATGATCAGGGAGTCCGAGGGGGCAATGTTCGGCGACACGGGGATCCACACCATGTTGCGCAACCATAAATTGAAGGTCATCGCGTCCATGGAGGCAAGTCCGGCTCACCGTGCGGGGATCCAGCGCGGGGACATCATCATGTTTATAGACGAAACTCCCACCAGCGGGTTGTCACATCCTGAGTGCATCAAGCTTCTTCTGGGTCCCCCGGGATCGGAGGTCACGCTGACTTTACACCGCGAGATGGAGAATCTGACAACGAAGGTGACGATCGTCAGGGAGTTCATGGAGCCGCACAGTGTGAAAAGCGCATTCGTCGAGAAGGAAAAGATGGGGTATTTGAGCATCTCGATTTTCATAAGGACGACGGCAGAGGATCTTGACAGGGAAATTGCTTCGCTGAAGGCTAAAGGGATGACCGCGCTGATAATAGACCTCAGGAGCAATCCCGGCGGCCTTCTGGACTCGGCAGTGGATGTGAGCAGCCGCTTTATCGAGGATGGCGAGCTGATAGTCTACATAGAGGGGCGCAGCGTCGAGCAAAGGCAGGAGTTCCCTTCGCGCAGCCGCGAAAAAACACTTAACCTGCCGATTGCCATACTTGTAAACGACACCACCGCAAGCGCGGCCGAGATATTCGCCGGCTGCATGCAGCACTACAAGCGCGCCGCGCTGATAGGCGACAGGACTTTCGGCAAGGGGTCGGTGCAGTCCATCATGCCACTCTCAGAGCACAGCGCAATCAGACTGACCACGGCAAAATACTACACTCCAGGTGAAAAGGTCATCCATGAGCATGGCATTGACCCGGACATCGAGGTGAAGATCTCCCAGCGTCAGGCCAACGAGCTGTACTACCAATCCCTGGCATATCCCGGCGAGGTGCTGCCCGATTTCGACGGGGCTCTTAGAGATGACCAGCTTGAAAGAGCGATAGAGATACTCAAGGGAATCCGCCTCTTCTCAAAGGCCGAGTGATGACTGCCGACAAGCCCATCGACCAGATCTCTTCTGAGCTGGCATCCTACATCGAGGCACTGACATCGCCTGTGAAAGAAATCACATTTGAGTCAACATTCGAGGAGATGGGCACAGATTCGATCTCCTTGGTGAAGATTCTTGTCTTCATAGAGAAGAAGCACGGGATATCCCTGATCGGGAGCAAGCTGGGCAGAGATGACCTGGCGACGTTCGGGAAGCTCGTGGAGCATATCGCAAGGCACAAATGAGGCTCCCGTACCGCAAAAGACGATTCTACCTTTCTGGGGTAGACTGGGTTATTGCTGCGATTGACCGCTATACGAGCCACACGAGCCCGGCGGGGAACCACTCGACCTTGATTGTGGAGCTTGACAGTCCCGTTGACGTGCAAAAGCTCCAGGCAAGGCTGCGCAGGATCGTTGACGCCCTGCCAATACTGTCGTCAACGATATCCCGGGACATGCTGAATCTCGCCCCTTACTGGAAGGTGCCTTCGAACGATCCGCTGATTCCACGGATAGAGTCATGCCGTTGCGATTCCGACGAGGAGTTCTACTCCCTCAGGGAAAAGGTGCACAATATGCCGTTGCCATGGGTTAGAGCCGAGCGAGTATCTTTCACCATAGTCTCCGGCTCCTGCGGCAACCACATATTGATGACGTTCGACCACAAGCTCTTCGACGCCCGAGGCGCTGAGACTTTCCTTGGGCTCTTGGCCTGCTGCAACGGCACCGAGATTGACGGGCTGCTCTCCGCCGTAAAGACCGCTGCGGCGCCGATGTTGAAGGACTGGAGGCTCAAGTTCTCCGCAGGCAGGGATGTGCAGCGGCACATGATGGAGCTGTCAGGGAAAAAATATCTGGCATTGAGCAAGTTTTCTCTTCATTCGCCGCCAGTTGACAAAGGGCCGAATCTTAAATGCCGCAGCACTCTTTTCTCCGAAGCCCAGACACGGCGGATATCGGCATGCTCCGAAAAAACCGCAGGGATGATGATGGAGACTGTCTACCTCCTGGCCGTATGCGCCTTGGCAGTGAAGAAGGTCTTCTCCCCACGGGGCGATACAGACATGATGATCCCAGTGCCGATAGGCATGAGGAGGAGCAAATGCGAGTTTCGCGAGATGCTGTCAAACAAGATTTCCTTCCTTTTTATCGGGATCAGCATCTCAGAGAGCATGGGCCTTCAGGAACTCTGCGGCCAGATCAGGGATATCCTGTATCGCAATATATCGGAGGATTTCCCCGAGAAGTTCGTCAAAGCCTCCCGGCTTGCCAGAATCCTTCCAGCCCGAGCACTGAAAAAATTCATGAAGCTCTTCGCGGAAGGCAATGTGGCGACTTTCACATTCGCCAACGTGGGTTCCCCGCCTGCCGCGCCAGAAAACATCCTCGGCACCAGTATAATCAACATATCCCACATGCCGCGTATCCCCACACCACCAGGCCTAGGAATCTTCTTCAACAACTATTCCAAACAACTGCAATACTCGCTGGTATGGGACTCAAACGCCGTCGGCGATGGTGTCGCGATGGAATTATGCGCCGCCATAGATAAAACGCTTGACTTTTGAAGCCGGCTCTTCTAAGAGGCAGGTTTCAAATCGCTTCAGATTGGATTTCCCCCGTTTTCATCGTCACTCAATCGTCACATATTTAACCTAAGAGCCAGTGCCCGACGAATGTCGGGAGCGAAGCGGCACCCCGAAGGGTTAAATATCAAAAATCCTTCTAACCAAAAAGGTGAA
>CAZANS010000269.1:0-3767 GCA_964486565.1 uncultured Victivallales bacterium | reverse complement strand
TGCTTGGGCACAGCGATGTGCGCACGACGATGATCTACACGCATTGCATAGTGAGGGAAGTGAAGCCTTTGAAGAGTCCGCTGGATTTATGATAAAAGCCTGTGGGCAGGAGTTTTTTGTTTGTGTCAACTGATCGTGACATATCAGGCTCGTCGGATGCCGTTTTGGAATTGGAGCCATGCGGCGGCGGTTTTACCGAGCTGTGGAAAGTGGCGTACCCGCTTATCATAACGAATGCGACGCACACGGTGATGCAGTTTGTTGACCGGAAGTTTTTGGCGATGGATTTGACGCGTGATGTTGCGGCGGCGTGGCATTCGCGCCAAAAGAGCCTGCCGCCCAAAGGGTTGGGGCGGAGGCACGGCATTCGCCACGGCGAAATGGCGGGCACAGGCAGTTGATGGTATGCACAAGCTATTTCTCCGCACCGTGTGCCGCGCCTGCACTCCCAACGCGGTTCACGCGGAGTTTTGAAACTGGCTCCTGAAACAGAGAGGGTGAGTCCGAGAGTTCTGGAGTGAATAACTTTAGAACTTTTTCATGTAATACAGTTGCCACTCTGAGCCGGTCTTCCGTCTTCGTCTTTGGTTACGACGTGACAAGCATGACAGGCGTTCCGGCATGAAACGCAAATGGATCGCCAGCCCTGCGGCTGGCGGTGCCTTCCAATTCGGTGTCCATCAGTGGTTGCCAGCAGAAAGTCTTCAGTGATGGAGCATTTCCCATCCGACACCTGCCACACGCAACCCGAAAAAATAATACTCCGTCCCTATATTTCCCAATGGAGGATCAGGATGTCTGATCTTTCCGGAGGAAATCCAGGAGGCAATCCTTCCATTGCGGTCGCTTGAAGTCGAGCAGCTTCTCGATTTTGGAGCATTCGAGCCTGGTGTTTAGGGGCCTGGTCGCTGGGGCTCTGAAGTCGGTGCTCGAGCAAGGGCGAAGGTCGGTATCCAGACCCAGGGTCTGCACGATGGTCTCGGCGACCTCGAATCTGCTTGCGAACCCGGCTGCGGCAAAATGGAAGAGCCCTTGCTGCTCAGTGGCGACAAGGCACATTACTGCGCTTGCGACGAGAGCTGTGGGCGTAGGTGCGCCGAACTGGTCGTCCACCACCTTCAGCGTGTCTTTCTCGGCGGCGAGCTGGATTATCTTGTTGACGAAGTTTTTGCCGTGTTCGGCGTATGTCCACTGTGTGCGTACGGTGGAGTGCCTGCATCCGCTTGCAGCCAGGAGCAGCTCGCCCTCGAGCTTGGACTTCCCGTAGACGCTCAGCGGGCAGGGGGGGGTCAGTTCACCCAGAGGGCTTTCTCCGGTGTCGCCGAATACGAAGTCCGTGCTTATATGCAGTACGTATTTGTCGGCGTCACGGGCCAGTTCGCCCAGTCTTCCCGGGGTGTCGCAGTTGATGGCCATGCAGGCTTGCGCGTCGGACTCCGCCGAGTCAACCTGAGTATATGCGGCGCAGTTGACCACTATGTCGTTGTCCTGGACGATCGAGCGTAGTATGTTCTCGCAGGTGATGTCGTGCTCCGGGAGATCATACACTTTAGTCTCGAAGCCTCGTTTGGAGGCAAGCGTGGCGATGTCCCTTCCCAGCATCCCCTTTCCTCCGGTGACGGCGATTCTCTTCATTAGACAAACGGGGCTCCTATTTAGCGTTTTATTCGGGCGGGTTGTCCTTCACGAGCCGCTGGACATGCTCGAGTGAGTCGAAAGTCCCAGCGTCGCTCCACCAGCCCTTCATGATGCACCAGCGCATTTTACCGCGGCGGATGTACTCGTTGTTGACGTCAGTTATCTCCAGCTCGCCCCGTCCGGAAGGCTTGAGTGTCCTGATTATGTCGTAGACGGTATTGTCGTAGAAATAGACACCCGTGACTGCAAGGTCGGATTCAGGTCTCTCAGGCTTCTCGACCACCTTGACGACCTTTTCGCCGTCGAGCAATGCCACCCCGAAACGTTCGGGGTCGGGGACGGCCTTGAGGATTATCCTCGCGCCACAGTCTTGCTCAAGGTACTCTCGGGCATAGCCGTGCAGAGGATCCTGGAAAAGATTGTCGCCCAGGATCACCGCCACGGACGAGCCTGCGGCGAAGCTCTCGGCAAGCCCCAGCGCCTGCGCGATCCCTCCGGCCTCGTCCTGGACATTGTATGTGAAGCTGCAGCCGAAGTCCTTCCCGGAGCCCAGAAGCTCGACAACCGACCCGATATGCTCCACCCCGGTGACCACGAGTATATCGGATATGCCTGCACCGGTCAGTTTCTCTATCCCGTAGTAAATCATCGGCTTCCTGCCCACGGGCAGAAGATGCTTGTTCGTGACCTTCGTCAAGGGCCTTAGCCTGCTCGCAGTCCCGCCAGCAAGTATTATACCTTTCAAATCCTTCATCCTAAAAGTCCTCCTCGGGTTGTTGGCAAATCACAGTGATCAACGCTTAATGAGCTGCAGGAACTCGGCACGTGTGGCGTGGTCCGAGCGGAATGAGCCGAGCATCGAAGAAGTGATCATCACGGAGTTCTGCTTCTCCACCCCGCGCATCACCATGCACATATGCTGCGCCTCCATGACCACCCCGACGCCCTCCGCCGATATGCTGTCCTTCACAGTCTCGGCGTCCTCGCGAGTGAGCCTCTCCTGAAGCTGGAGCCGCCGCGCGAAGCAGTCCACCAGCCTCGCAAGCTTGCTCACCCCGAATACCTTGCCATTAGGGATATAACCGATATGACACTTCCCGTAGAAAGGCAGCAGATGGTGCTCGCAGAGGCTGTAGAACTCAATGTCCTTGACGATCACCATGTCGTCGCAGGCCTCGGTGAAGATGGCGTTGTTTATGATGTCATCTATGTTCTGCCGGTATCCCCGGGTGAGGAACATCATGCTCTTCTCCACCCTGTCGGGGGTGTCCAGCAAGCCCTCCCTGCCAGGATCCTCGCCTATCTTCTCAAGCATTTTCTTGATCAATTCCTTCATTGTGCCACCTTCAAGTTCGTTCTGGGTCAGTGTGGGACAGTCTTCGAGTGTCTCAGCCCCGACCCGACGTGGTTTACTGAATATCCACTGCCATTCCGGCCAGGTTGATTAATTTACCTTCGCCACTCAGCTATACAACAGGCCAAGGCAAAAAAACTCAGGACTGCCCGAGCGGGACAGGGTTCCTCTTGCTGAGCGTCTTTTCGGGAGCAATCGTTGAAAATCTGGGCAAGTGGTTTCGCCCGGCGGGAAAATATATCCAGTCGGCAATTACGTTGCTGGAATGTTGTTCAGATGGGTAGGAGTTTCCTTTTCAAGACTTCGCGCTCCTTTTTTATATCCCTTCAATATCCCTTCAACAGATGGGCCGAGAGCACCGGGACTATTGAGGTTTTCGGTCCGGCATAAGCCTCCTTTTGGCGCACAAGGTTACTGCAGATACGGCACAACGATGATTGCCTCCGACCACGCTCAAAGAACCTCGCGGGATGGACCGGATTCGAAAGCGAGGATAGCCTCCGCCAATGGTATCTTGATGATTCCGACGGTCAACGATTCGTCGAGGGGGCGGATCGAGGCTTGCTGGAGAAGGCTCCCGCAGTTAAAGTGAGGCAGGCGTTGGAGGAAATCGGCGAAAGCTTCGCCAGAAGAACGAGCGAAAATATCGAGGTGATTGTTCCAGACTACAAAAATCCGACCTACGGACTTTTCGTGCCAAACATGAAAAAACATCGAAAATTGTTTGTCGAGGTGGTAAAAATTTCGTTTCGGCGTATTTTTTAAGAGTAAAACG
>CAZANS010000268.1:0-3781 GCA_964486565.1 uncultured Victivallales bacterium | reverse complement strand
CACCATGCCTCCATCCTCATTTTGAGTTCGCAGTAGTTACTACAGTGTCACTCAAGAGCCAGTTTCAAAACTCCGCGTGAACCGCGTTGGGAGCGCAGGCGCGGCAGACGGTGCGGCGAAATGGCTGGTGCATACCCGAAGCTGTCTGTGCCCGCCATTTCGGCGTGGCGAATGCTGTGTAATCGGCAGTTGCCGAGTGCGAGGAGTGCGTAGAAGGAGTATTCGCAGTCGCTTTCGTTGTCGAGCTGATGCCCGGAGAATCCGCCGTCATGGTTCCACAGGGACTGTATGAAGTCCTTGTGGCGGTGTCGGGCGAGAGGCTCTTTTCCGCAGGTGCTGAGCGCGTAGAGCGCGGTAGCTGTTGATAGCAGATCTGGCAGCATTGGGCTGGCGGCGGGGGCGAATCCACCGGAGGGCAGTTCGCGAGAAATCAGCACTTCGGTCGCGCGCCGACATTCTTGCCTGCCGGCAGAGAAAAGCATGACTGCGGCCGCCGCCGTGCTTGCGGTCCCGCCCGAGGCGGACTCAAGATCGTTCGAGAAGCTGCCGTCGGGCATCATCAGGCCGGCTACGCTCTCAAACATCCTCCTGGCCCGGGGTGGATCACAGGAGCGGAGGGCAGAATATGCGAGACTCGCGAGATAGGTGCCGTAGACGGTTCCTGCCTGGGCATTGGGGGCGAAATGGCTGTAGAGGCCGTCACGGCTTCTGAAGGATTCAATCCTCGCGATTATTTTCTTGTCCAAATCTCCCCGGATGCCCAGGAGCGCCCTGCAGCGCGCAAGCGCGGAAAGATGCACGAGATCCCCGGTATTGTCGGTGTTCAAGGACTCGACATATCTGCTTGTCGAGCTGTCGGGGGAAATGGCGAGGGCGAGTTGCATCAGTATGCCGAACATGGTGTAGTAGATGTCGCTGCCGCCCTTCCTGCCGATGAAGCCGCCGTCTGGATCAAGGCATGAACTTGCGAAATTCGCGATTGAGATCCTGGCATCGTCCTCGAGGGCCTCCGTGCCTTTGGAGGCGACCTCGAGCATGTCGGGGACAGTGCTCATAGCTTGATTTCGCCGAGTATTTTTCCCACGACCCTATGCAGGAAGGATTTCAGGCGTGTGTTGCGCAATGAAGAAAGGCAGCGCACGGCCTGGTTATTGTGGTGCTCGCAAAGCATCCTGGCCTTGTCCCCTGAGCGCATCTCGGCGATGAGGCTGAGTATCCTTGCGTCATTTTCGTTTGCGCAGTCTGCGAATTTCGCAGGATCCCCGGCTGCAAGCGCCTCAAGTGCCAGCGCCGGGAGCAGAGAGCACTGGAGCAACGAAGGGTCGCGCTTCTCCAGTGCCAGCGAGTAGTCGTCAAGGTCGTCCTTGATCTGGTAGGCTATGCCGAGAGAGTCGCTGAAACATTTCAGGGCGACGCAGACATCTTCACCGGCCCCGTGGCAAAGCGCGCCGAGCTGCAACGCCACGCCGAATGCCGGCGAGGTCTTCCATTTGAATATGTCAATCATCTTTGCGCTGCCTACAAACTTGCCTTCCTTGCTTGCGAAAAGCTCCACCCCCTGCCCCAGGCAGAGCGTCCTGTGTCCTTCGGCAGCGACTTTCAACATCCTCGACATGACCGCCGGGTCTGCACCGCTTTCTCCTATCATGCGGTATCCCTCGCCGATGAGCAGGTCCCCTACGTTCAGCGCCACGGGCACCCCGTGGACCGCGTGGAGCGACTCGACCCCGTCCCGGATGGTGTCGCCGTCCTCGATATCGTCGTGGATGAGAGATGCCTTATGGAAACACTCTACCGCCACGGCTATCTTCCGCACGGCCCCGAGCCCGACCCGGGTCTCGTCCAGTGCGGCGAAAACCCCTGCCGCCAGCAAGGGTCTCCAGCGCTTGCCGGCACCGGCGAGGCACTCGACAGCTATGCGCTCCGACCCTTCATCGGCACCGCCAAAATCCTTAACCAAGGCATCATAGGAGAACCAGCCCTTAACCTCGTCATAAAGACCCGGGATATCCAAAAACCTCTGTCCCGCCTCCCCGGAAGACTTGAGCCTCACATACTCCAGCAGCCAGTCCTCGTCAACTGAGGTGTCCTTACAGCCGTCGGTGACCAGGGGGATCGCGATCCCCGGCACCGCCCCCGAGGCCATGTGCTCGAACGTCCGCTCAAGAACCGAAAGACAGCTCACCCCCACGACGGCATCAACCTTGCCGCTGTCTATGAGCTTGGTCACCACGGTCGTGCCCTCGGCCACCAGCACGACATAGCCCAGGGCCTCGGCCTCCTCCTGGATCCTGCCTATGGCGCACCTGCCGCACTGATTGCAGAGCAGCCCGTACTCGTCCATCTCCGCGACGCATCCCTCCTGTGCCCTCAGGCACTGCGGGATCATGAGCACGCGCCTCTCGAAGGGCACTAAGGAGAGTGTCGGAGCCCAAAGCTCGTTGCTGACCAGAACCGAGACAAACCCCATGTATCTTGGGTCGAGCTGCGAATTCCGCAGGATATTCCTGGTGATCGAGGATATCTCATCCATCGTCAGCGGCGGCGTGTAGGAGTGTGCGGCGAAATGCCCCCGGACTGCAGCGCGGACAGCCTCGCGCTCATGAACCGAGCCAGGCACAAGAAGACCATCCGGCACCACGCCGGAAACCGGTACAACCTTCTTGACATCATGCTTTCCTCTCACCTTATCCACAAGAATCCTTTCCTATTCCCAAAAATAACCTGCAAACATCATATATAGATTGAAGATAGCATCTGGCTGGCTTGAATTCAAGGGTCTCGCCGTGCCGTGCTTCATTTTTGTTAAGCGGTGTGGGTTCAGGTGGGGGCATGTGGTGTTGCCCGAAAGGCGAGGCGGCGCGGACTACGGAGCCAATTTCTTGCCATTCTGCACGTTTCTTGCCAATCAGCCTCGTATGTCGTTGATTTTATTGATTTTCACGCCATTGGTATGGACATTTGCGTGTAGAAGTGATATAATGATTTATGCAAAGAATTTAAATCTTCGTTCCGTTCGTTTGCCCGGCTGAGGTGGTCGGGCTTCTTTTTGTATCCTTTGCAAATTATTTTTTCTGATGATGAAGAGACGAGACAATCAGCACAAGGCGAGGGTCAACAGGCATTCCAGGCTGGACAGCCATGTCCGCATAATGGGGGAAGAGCATCTTTTGAGTGCCTTGCCGGGGATGGGGAATCCTCTGCTGTTGCTTCTTGACGGGATACAGGATCCTCATAATCTGGGGGCTTGCCTGAGATCCGCCGATGCCGCAGGGGTGAATGCTGTGATAGTTCCGAGGGACAGGGCGGTGTCCTTGACCGAGACAGTGAGGAAGATTGCCTGCGGCGCCGCCGAGAGCGTGATGTTCGTCCAGGTCACCAATCTTGCGGACATGATGCTGAAGCTGAAGGACTGCGGCATCTGGCTTACGGGGACGGGCGACAAGGTTGAGAGGAGCATATACGAGATAGACTTCCGGGGTCCTTCTGGCATAGTTGTCGGGGCAGAGGGCGGCGGGATAAGGAGGCTCACTGCCGACCGCTGCGATTATCTGGCTTCAATCCCGATGATGGGGAAGGTGCCCTGCCTGAACGCCTCCGTCGCCGCCGGGGTAGTGCTGTTCGAGGCGCTCCGGCAGCGAATGTTGGGGGGGGATAGCATGGGTTTTGCAGAGGAGATATAGGCATAAGTGTATGGAGCCAATTTCAAAACTCCCCGTGGCGGCACGGCATTCGCCACGGCGAAATGGCGGGCACAGACAGTTGATGGTATGCACCAGCC
>CAZANS010000267.1:0-3798 GCA_964486565.1 uncultured Victivallales bacterium | reverse complement strand
ACTTCCTGTCAGACCAGAAACAAGGCGGCTTGCTTGACGAGAAAACTGGATTCTTCGAAACCAAGATATGGAATATGCTCTATGATTTCCAGAAGGATGGAGTCAAGGGGGCGATAAACAAAATACAGAAATTCGGAGGATGTATTCTTGCGGACAGTGTAGGGCTGGGGAAGACATTCGAGGCGCTGGCCGTCATAAAATATTTCGAGCTGCTAAATGCCAGGGTTCTCGTGCTGTGCCCGAAAAAACTCCGGGCCAACTGGACTCTCTATCTCATGAACGACACTCGCAACATACTTGACAATGACAGATTCTCCTACAATGTCCTTTCACATACCGATTTGAACAGAAGCTCGGGAAAAGTCGGAGACATGGAACTCGGCAACCATAATTGGGGTAACTACGACCTGGTTGTGATTGACGAATCCCATAATTTCAGGAACGACAGATATGGCGGCACAAACTTGGATGGAAAATCGGTCAAGACCCGCTACGAGCACCTTATGGAGGAAGTCATAAAGAAGGGCCGTGACACCAAGGTGCTCTTGCTCTCGGCCACCCCTGTCAACAACAATCTCAAGGATCTCAGAAACCAGTTCTACCTGATATCGCACCACAAGGACGATGCTTACGTGGAATCGCTGGAGATCAGGAATATTACCCAGACTATGCGAAATGCGCAAACCCATTTCACAAACTGGGCGGATCAGAAAAAGAACCCCGGAAGAAGACTTAACGATCTTATGAACAGTCTCGGATCGGATTTCTTCCGTCTTCTCGACAGCCTTACGATCTCGCGTTCGAGGGTGCATATCAAGGGGCATTATGATCTTGCCAGGATAGGAAAATTTCCTGAAAGGCTGAAGCCTGTCTCGGTGTACAGCAGAATTGACTCACAAAATCATTTCCCTTCATACGACAAGATAGAGGAAGAGATCAGGAAATACCAACTGTCCCTTTTCAATCCGACCAAATACATAAAGGAGGAATTCCGTCCGTTTTATGAAGAGAAGCTCAAGGGCATCAGGAACATAACCGCCCTGCAGTCCCAGAAGGAACGCGAACATTACCTTATCGGAATGATGAGGGTAAATTTCCTTAAACGGCTTGAAAGCTCGTTTGAGTCTTTCGAGATATCCATGGACAATACTATTGGAAAGATAGACAATCTGATCGAGAAGATTCGGGCCTTTGAAGAGAACTGCGACGAGCACATCCAGTCGTCTCTCTCCGGGGATGATATGGAACTTTTCGATCCCGACGACGACGACGACGAAATGCAGGAGGTCGGCTCGAAGCTGAAATTCCCGCTTGCACATCTGAAAACCGAAGACTGGCAGAAGGATCTCAACCGGGACAGGGATCAGATACTCTCTTTGCTCAACAACGCACAGTCTGTCACAGTATCACGGGATGCGAAACTCGCAAAGCTAAAGGAGATAATCCGGGAGAAAGCCATAAGTCCGTCGAACGGAGACAACCGGAAAATCCTTGTTTTCACCGCATTCTCGGACACCGCGAAATATCTCTACAATTCCCTGCAGCCATGGGTTTCGGAAGAACTTAACCTTCATTCCGCGCTGATAACCGGATCAGGTGCCAATCAAACAACTTTCAAGCTCAGGGAATTCAAAGCGCAGACGGATTTCGACAGTATAATAACCAACTTCTCCCCCATTTCCAAACGGAGAGACCTTATGTCGAATATGCCGCAGGACGGCGAGATTGACATTCTTATCGCCACGGACTGCATATCGGAAGGGCAGAACCTGCAGGACTGCGACTGCGTGGTGAATTACGACATCCACTGGAATCCCGTCAGGATAATCCAGCGTTTCGGGCGTATAGACCGCATAGGATCGCATAATGCCACGATCAAGATGATCAATTTCTGGCCCACCGAGGATCTGAACAAATACATAAACCTTAAGGAACGGGTCGAAGCGAGAATGGCGCTGGTCAACCTTACCTCCACCGGAGAGGACGACCTCCTGAATCAGGAACAGCTCAGAGACCTCATACATGAGGAGGAGCTTACATTCAGGCAGAAACAGCTTATGAAACTCAAGGACGAGATTCTCGATCTCGAGGAGATGGAAGACAATGTCTCGCTGAGTGAATTCACCCTCGATGACTTCCGAATCGAGCTGATGCAGTATCTGGAGACCAACAGAAAGGATCTGGAGAACGCTCCGTTCGGCCTCTATTCCGTCGTGCCGACTGCCCCGAACCGCCAGATAGACCTTTTTGAAAGAAATCGCTCAGAAATAGTCCGCCCGGGGATAATATTCTGCCTTAAACATAGAACCGGCGGCGAGGCGGCCTCGGAGGTGAATCCGCTGAATCCATATTATCTCGTTTATGTCCGCGATGACGGGGACGTACGCTACGGCTACACTTCCGTGAAGCAGATACTCCGAATATTCCAGATGCTTTGTTCCGGGCAAAAAGAGCCGATTGCGGAACTCTGCGAACTTTTCAACATAGAAACCGACGATGGGAAGGATATGTCGAAACAGACAGGGCTTCTTAAAAAGGCCGTGAACGACATCGTCCGCCGTTTCGAGAAGCGCAATCTCGGCAACCTTTTCTCCGGGCGCGACGGAAAGCTCCTCGCATCAAATGCAAAAATCAAGGGGTCAAACGACTTCGAGCTCGTTACATGGCTGGTGATAAAATGAAGCCTAGGGAGACAGAACGAATTGAATTGAAAGCAAGCCTAGCCGAACTTAAGGAGGGAATAATATCCGTTGCGGCCGTTCTCAACAAGCATGGGCAAGGCGAACTGTGGTTCGGCATCAGTCCAAATGGCAAATCCGTCGGGCTGGATATCGCTGAAAAAACCCTGCGTGATGTTTCCCAGGCAATTGCCGCCCACATCGAGCCAAGAATCTATCCCCATGTGACACAGGAGATCGTTGACGGCGTACCCTGCATCAAGGTGAGGTTCGGAGGGCAGGAAAGACCATACTACGCATACGGACGCGCCTATATGAGGGTCGCAGATGAAGACCGTTTGCTTAGCGCGAAGGAACTCGAAAATCTGATTGTCAGCAAAAATAAGGAACGACTGCGCTGGGACAACGAATCTTGCAGCATAAATGTTTCAGAGCTTGACAAATCCAAGCTTAAACGATTTGCCGCGCGCGCCAAACTGCCGTGGAGCACAACTGGAATTGCCCTGGAGAAGCTGGGGCTGATGCGTGAAGGACATCTGGTAAATACGGCCACACTCTTCTTCACTGACGAGCCTATGGAATTACGATGCGCGGTCTTCGGCACCACCACCAGTGCCGCAATTATTGACCGTCATGATTTCAAGGGCGACATCCTGGAGCTGATTGAAGAGGCGCAAAAATATATCCTCAAGAATATCCGCATCGGCATGAAGATAAAGGGGCTTTACCGCGAAGATGTGCCTGAAATTTCTATGGAGGCTTTGAGGGAGGCCATCATCAACGCATTCTGCCACCGCGACTACCGCGACCCGGATTATGTCCAGGTGGCCGTCTACAAAGACCGCGTCGAGATACGCAACCCCGGCACACTCTTCGGTGGCCTGACCATTGCGGACTTGAGGCGTGGACATGTCTCCAGACGGCGAAATCCGCTGATCGCCGAACTATTCCGCCGAATCGAGATGGTCGAGGGATGGGGGCGCGGAATGCCACTGATTCTGGAAAATGCACCCGATGTGCAATTTAGTGAAACCGCCGGAGTATTCATAACAACTTTCACCAGAACTTCTAATAAAAATACGATAGAGTCAGGGGTAGAGTCAGGGGTAGAGTCAGGGGT
>CAZANS010000266.1:0-3803 GCA_964486565.1 uncultured Victivallales bacterium | reverse complement strand
CGTCAAAAGGTATCTCTTTCTGTGTTGGCTGGATTTATTCATACGCGCTGAGTCCTGAGTTTTCGCGTCCTTGGGCGCGTTTGTTGAGCAGCGGAACGTGGTCTGTCATGAGGGCGAGTTCCTTCATCCGGCGCGTTTTCCAGTTCAGCCCGAGAGGTTCCAGGAGATCGGTCAATTGTTCGCCGTCGAAAATCATGCGGTCGAGGATGCCGTCAACAAATTTCTGCAGAACGGCGATGTCCATCCCATGCTTTCCGGCCACGGCGGCGAGTTCCTGCGCATTTTTCTCCGCCTTGAACTGGAGGTAGCCATCGCGGATGGCAGTTTCGCTCAGACCCTCGCCCGCTTTCAAAGTGTTGATGTAAGCGGCGATGTCTTCGCGCTCGTCCATGAACTTGGCATCGGCGCTGATGATGCCGATGAGCTGTTCGCGGGTCATCTTCGACTTGCCGGGCGGCTGCGCGGAGTAACGGGCAATCAGATCCATGATATAGTCGTAATCAATGTCGGCGGAAGCGAAGAGGACAAATTCAAAATCTAACTGATCGGATGCCTTGCCGCCACTATACTCACCCTCAGGTGTATCTGAGGCCTTGTTTTCCATGTCGGGAGTTTCACGGAGATTTTTGAGTCGCTGGGCGGTCTCGATGTAAACTCCCCGGAAGCCACGGAGTTCATCCTTGGGTAGGATCTGAACGATCTCCTCTTTCTGCTCCGTGCTGAGGTCGGTGTATTGGTCGAGCTGTGTCTGGAGACGCTGGATTTCCTTGAAGTGGTTGATGAAGGCTGCGCGGGCCGCATCGCCCTTGAGATTCGGGACGGCATCCGGCTTGGCTTCGAGCCCCTGTATCCGCATGAAGTCGTCGAGTTTCCGCTTGGCAGCTTTGAAACGGCCTATGACGACTGGTGCCTTGTCCACCAGCCAGATTTCCCGCGCCCGCTCGCCGGTCTTTTCCCCGGAAAAGAGAGCTATCGCGGCATCCACGGCATCCTGCTGGCCGCGGAAGTCGAGGATGTTGCCGTAGGGCTTGGTGGCATTGAGTATGCGGTTTGTGCGGGAGAAAGCCTGGATCAGCCCGTGGTGTCTCAGGTTTTTATCCACATAAAGCGTGTTCAGGTATTTGGAGTCGAAACCGGTGAGAAGCATGTCCACCACGATTACAATGTCTATCTTGTGCTGGTATTTTCCCTGCGGATCAGCCTTGCGCAAGTCCTCGTTGGAATACTGCTGATCCTTGATGCGCTGCTGGACATCCTGATAGTAGAGATCGAATTCGGAGATGCTGTGATTGGTGCCGAAACGGCGGTTGTAATCGGCGATGATCTTCTTAAGCGCCGCCTTTTTGCCTTCCGGGTCCTGCTGGTTGTCCTCCTTCTCCTGCGGCAAATCCTCCTGTATCTGCTTCACATCGGGATCGCCATCGGCAGGCGGAGAAAATACGCAGGCGACGTTCAAAGGAACAAAACTGGAGTCTTCTTTCTGCTTTTCGTCTTGTATCGAGTTGAAGAGACCAAAATATTCAATGGCGTCGTTGATGGAGGCGGTGGCGAGGATGGAGTTGAACTTGCGTCCGCCGGTAGCGGCATCGTGCTTGCTCAAAATAGCCTCGACGACGGCTCTCTTGGTGAGGACTTCACCCTGCCTGGGCACGCTCTTGCCCTCTGGCTTGTAGTAGTCCACATGAAAGCGCAGGACGTTCTGATCTTCGATGGCATGCGTGATGGTGTAGGCGTGCAGTTGTTTCTGGAATAGGTCTTCCGTTGTCCGCATGGAGGCCTGCGCGTCCTCGATCTTCTGCAACGAAGCGTTGTCTTCAAAGATCGGGGTGCCGGTGAAGCCGAAGAGCTGGGACTTGGGAAAGAATTCCTTGATCGTCTTGTGGTTTTCTCCGAACTGTGAGCGGTGGCATTCGTCAAAGATGAAGACGATACGCTTGTCGCGCAAAGATGCCAACTGTTCCTTGAAGGTCGCGCGGCCTTGATTCTTCCTCTCCTTGTTGCGCCTGCTGTTTTCATCTAGCGCCAGGCCAAGCTTCTGGATGGTGGTGACAATCACCTTGTCGGCATAGTCCTCTGAAAGAAGTCGTCGCACCAGTGCGGCGGTGTGGGTGTTCTCTTCAACGCAACCTTCCTGAAATCTGTTGAACTCCTCTCGCGTCTGCCGGTCGAGATCCTTGCGGTCCACGACGAAAAGGCATTTCTCGATGTCAGGATTGTCCTTGAGAAGCGTGGAGGCCTTGAAGGATGTGAGAGTCTTGCCGCTGCCGGTAGTGTGCCAGATATAGCCGTTGCCGCTATTCTCGTGGATGCATTGCACGATAGCCTTGACGGCATAAATCTGATACGGACGCATCATCATCAGCTTCTGCTCGCTGGCAATCAGCACCATGTAGCGGCTGATCATCTGACCCAATGTGCATTTCGGGAGGAACGCCTCTGCGAAGCTGTCCAGATGGGTGATTTTTCTGTTGTTTTCGGCGGCGAACTGATATACGGGCAAGAAACGTTCGTCGGCGTTGAAACTGAAGTGGCGGTTGCTGTTGTTGGCAAAATACCAGGTGTCGCTACGGTTGCTGACGATGAAGAGCTGAATGAAACACAGAAGCGAGTTGGCATAGCCGTTGCCGGGGTCATTCTTGTATTCGACAATCTGCTCCATGGCCCGGCGCGGGCTGATGCCAAGGGCTTTCAGCTCGATCTGCGCAACGGGCACGCCGTTGATGAGCAAAACCACATCATAGCGATGATGGCTGTTGTCGGTGTTGATGCGAAGCTGGTTGACGACCTCGAAGGAATTCTTGCACCAGTCCTTGATGTTCACCAGGGTGTAGTTCAGCGGCGTGCCGTCGTCGCGTGTGAAGTCATTGATGGTGCGGAGGGTTTTCGCGGCGGCAAAAACGTCCGGGGTGATGATTTCCTCCAGCAAGCGGTCGAATTCGTTCTCGGACAGATTGACCCGGTTGAGAGCCTGGAATTTCTCCCGAAAGTTTTTCACCAGAGCATTGCGGTCCCGAATATCAGAGCGATAGTCGTATTTGAGGCCTTTAAGCTTCTCGATAAGTTGCAGTTCGATCTGGTTTTCGATATTCGTCATTGCTCAGGGCATCTTAACAATGAAGGGATTTTTGATTTCACAAACGCCGACCTTATTCAGCCTGAACAGCTTTATATCACTCATTATTTCGAATCTCCTTTTATAATCTCCCTGCGGCCGCCTTTGGCGGGGCCGATGCTTTGTATAATACCCTCGGATCTCGTTTTGTCCAGTTGATTTTTATGGTATCTGCCGTTACGTGCTGGGGTTCAAAGCCGGTTAAAATTCGGCTTTGTGAATTGCAAGAGTGGAATGGGGCTGTAGATTAGGGGTTTTGGAAACGAGCAGGCATCACTGCTTGCCTGGAAGGAGATTATGGAGAAGTTTTATATAACGACGCCGATATACTATGTGAACGACAAGCCTCACATAGGGCATGCGTACACGACGGTTCTTGCCGACGTGTTGTCCCGCTACCACCGTCTTATGGGAGTTCCGTCGTTTTTTCTTACCGGTACAGACGAGCACGGTCAGAAGGTCCAGAAGGCTGCTGAGCGTAACGGGATGTCTCCGAAGGAGCAGTGCGACACGACTGTAGTTAGGTTCCGTGAGCTTTGGGAGAAGCTTGAGATCACGAACGACGACTTCATCAGGACGACCGAGGAACGGCATTACGAGATAGTCCGGGAGATACTGCAGGATCTTTACGACCGCGGGTTGATATACAAGGCCGACTACAGCGGGAGGTACTGTGTGACGTGCGAGCGGT
>CAZANS010000265.1:2943-3804 GCA_964486565.1 uncultured Victivallales bacterium | reverse complement strand
AATCACCCAATCATAAAATCGGTAATCGGTGATCGGTAAATTACCAAATCTCTCAATCGTTAAATCACCCAATCATAAAATCGGTAATCGGTGATCGGTGAAAAATTAAGGAACCTTTAGCACAGAGATGAGGAATACAATTTCCCCCTATTCTTTCGCCTTAAACTATGATTTATTTTTCCAAATCTTTTCCGGGGATATAGATATCCCAGTCCATCGAGAACCTGGGCATCCCGAAGAGCCTAACGGCCTGGCCGCCGATCACCAGATACCTAACTTTTTCCCTGTTGAACAATTTTATTATTTCTTCCACTTGACCCCTCCATTTTCTGCTATTCTTATGACAAGGGTTTTTTTCCATTCGTTCATTTCCCGGTATGATGCGAATTTTTTCGGTGAGAATTTGAAAGGCAGGATCATTTCGGGAAACCCTGCAACGACTGGTTTCTCGGCCCAGATGTCGTATTTGGCGTTGTAGTTGTCTTTCATGAGAGTTGTTCTATATCCTCGAGGTCGCGCGGCCTTCCGGATTTGCGTTTGATTTTGAGCAGCCATTCGAGAGATGGGTATCGCATGCCGTGCAGCTCCTGGCTGTCCTGGAAAATCTTCTCTACCGGGATGTCAGGGAAACCCGGGATGAAATCGAAGACGTCCAAGTACCCGAGGTCGGTGCAGAGCATCATAAGGTGGTTGTTTTTGACGAACTCGGGCGACACGGGGATGGTCTTTTCCGAGTTTGTGTCGGGATCGGTCTCATTGCTTATCCATCGGGCGTTCATTCCTGACAGGGCGAGGTGGAGTTTGTCCTTGTTGGTGTCGTTGGGGCTTATGATTATATCGAAGTCCTCGGTTGTCCTGATG
>CAZANS010000265.1:1174-2933 GCA_964486565.1 uncultured Victivallales bacterium | reverse complement strand
CGTGGAAGTTCACGGCATGCCCGCCTATGATGACGAACTCGATGCCGTGATCTTTGAGGATTTCAAGAAGTTTCATCGGCGGTTCTTTTAGTAATTTCAACGAGTTTCAGAGGTTAAAGGTTTTTTATGACCTTATTGACCTTATTGACGGGATTGACGCTGATAATACATAAATAAAATGAAACTGGCAAACGGATTATTGGGTTTGAATATCAAGCGATGGAAGAGTGGCTGACCGCTCTTTTTTTCATATTGCGCCTGGCGAATCTTCTTTTCCCTTCTGTGGACATGTTTTCGAATGTGTTTTTCTGCAGCGCCTCGAATTTTGCCATTCTTTCAGCGGGAGAAAGGGCTAAGTTATCTTTTTTGATAATTCTTTTTATCGGCTCGGTGCTGGTTGGGAGTTTTGCCCCTTTGGATATCTGCGTACCGTTGCCGTCGAAGACCCAGTACATGTTGTTTTTCCTGGCGATCCCCTCGGGGAGGTAGTCAATGCTCATCGGGTTTTTCCTGTCGTAAAGGCAGACTATTATTGCATCGTTAGTGGATTCTGGAAGTTCCTTGATTGGGCGGACGGAGTGGCCGAGGAAAGTCCTTGAACTGTCCTGGTCGAAGATATCCGCCAGTTCTAGCCCCCACTCTTTTACACCGAGGTATACGATCTCGGCGAGGTCGCCGGCGCCCAGAAACGCGACCTTTTTCTTGCCGCTCATCGCAAGGTCTTTGCAGAGTGCCGAGCTCTCCCTTCGCGCCTTCTGGTAGAAATGAAGCGAGAAATCAAGGAACTCGTAGGTCAGCCGGCCCTTCTCGGTTATCCCCTGCGGCGTGAGGAAGTAGTCCCAGCGGCGAGAGTGCAGCTTCTTGACATGCAGCAGACCGCGGTCAACCATTTTCGAGATAAGCGCGTGGGCAAGCTTGACGCTGCATCCCAGCTTCGCCGCCGCCATGCGGTTGTTCAGACGCGGGGTCGCCTCGACATGCCTGAGAATCTCAAGCTCCAGCAACTCGTTCTTGTCAATTTGGGTCATAAAATATGCCTATGATGTGGCAGAAGAGAATTCCTAAACGGCCTTTTTTTAGAGTTTGGATGATATTGTTTATTCCGATTGCGGCGAAGAGTGAGATGATAGGCTCGACTGGGACTCTGAATCTGGGGTGTGAGACTGCGCCCGGGATGATGAGGAGATATGCTGCGATCAGGAGGTAGAAGAGCAGGGTGATGTTGAATTCAGGCTTGAAAATGCCATAAATTCCTGCGATGCCGGCGCAGTATCTGATTCCGAGAGCGGCGGAGAACGGCAACGCGAGAAGCAGCAGCCATAGGTTACCCGCGAAATAGTGTTTCACTCCGCTGATTATGCCTTCTGTGTGGATTACGCTCAGGGTGCCTTTCTCTCCGGCCTGTATGCCTATCAGTTTGCAGAGATCCCCTACAGCGGGCAGAAGCGAATTTATGTCGCTTTTGAGGTGCATCATGGCGTACCGCAGTGGTTGATTTTTGATTATTGGAAGGCCGTGTTTGATCGCGTATTCCGCCTGTTTTGCCTGTGTGCCGCATGCGAGGAGGTTTGCGGTGCATATCCCCTGTTGCTCGGCGAAGCTGATGTTATTGTCCTTTGCGATTAGCTGGCATGAGTAGTAGCGGTATATATTGATCTTGCCGACCGAAGAGAAGCCGGAGTAATCTGCGGTTGCGTGGTTTCTCCAAGACCATCCTGCGTATATCGCGATGAAGGGAGCGAGCACGATTGCAGTGACA
>CAZANS010000265.1:0-1164 GCA_964486565.1 uncultured Victivallales bacterium | reverse complement strand
CAAGAGTGTCTCTTTTCGTGGCCGTGGCCCATTGGCCCTGGCGGTCCAGAGGTAGGCAATCGAGAGCAGCATAAGCGGGATGAAGATTGCCCTTGCAAGTATTAGAATGCCGCCGCAGAGGCCGAGGGCAAAGGAGGTCGCGACAGTCCTCGGCGAGAGTTTTCTGGACATCTCTGTGCGCAACACCTCGAGGAGCAGCAGAAACAGCATAAGGGAAAAGGAGAAGAACGTCTCGCTAAGAATCTTATTGGCGAAAACGACGGAGGACAGCGATGCCGTTTGGAGGACTGTTGCGAATTTCGCAATCTTCGGGCTGGGGCTGAATACTTTGCCTGCGAGATGCCAAAGAATAAGCAGCGTCGAGGCATTTATGATTATCTGGAGCACTACTATCGGTAGGACTGTCCCGGGGAAAGCCCATCTTAGCGGCGCGATAAGTAAGGGATAGCCCGGTGCGCGGAAAATCTCCGGTTCGCCGTCCTGCGAATATCCTTTCCCGGCCACAAGGCTGTCGGCAAGGTTGATATAGTCGTTGGAGTCGGGATCTATAAAGCGGCTCTCGTCGGACGATGCGACAAACATCAGGGTCAGCCCGGAAAGTAGCGAAATGACCATGCAGACTAACAGGATCCTGTTCATTTCGGCAAAACGGGAAATTGTTCAAGTAGCCATTTCTTGCAGAGTTCGAACTGCTCGTGTATTTCGGGGATATCGGGTATGCGGGCAGATTTCAGAGCCGTCGAGATGTCATCGTTAATTTTCTGAAGTGCGTCCCAGAAATTTCCGGATTTCTGTAGCTCTTCGGCCTGCCCCATCCATAGGACTATGTCCACATCGAGGCTCCTGCTGTATTCGGGCTTGGGGTTTGGGAACCCGAGTTCAAGCGCGGCACGGCCGTACAAAGTGATATCTGCCGGGGATTCCAGCATCTCGTCAAGGCGGGTCAGAAGGCGGACGGAATTGCTGCTCACACTAGCCTCCAGCTTTCAGCGTTGTATTCTTTTTTTGTCATTATCGGCCATGCGAGCCTTTGCCAGTGTCTTTTCAGTCTGCATTTGTAAAATAGTTTCTCCGCGGATATCGCGGATTCCTTCAATACTCGGATTGACTTCGCCGTGGCGCATGCCGTGCCTCCGCCCCAACCCTCTGGGCGGCAAGCTCTTT
>CAZANS010000264.1:0-3807 GCA_964486565.1 uncultured Victivallales bacterium | reverse complement strand
GTGGGGCTCCGGGCAGGATGAGATAAGCCTACAGATCCCCTTCAACAGATTCTACATGAACGAGCGTCTCGCCCCGGAGGCCGAAAGCGCATACTTCAGGACCAGCCGGCAGGAAAACCAGGACACTTACGTCGCCGTGCGCGTGAAAAACGGACACGCCGTGATCGAAAATCTATACCTCGATGGCACCCCCGTCCTCGAATACCTCAGGAAATCGGAGGGCAGTAATCGGTAATCGGCAATCGGTGGTCGGTTTCAGGTGTCAGGGAAACCAGCAGTTAATAACCAACAACTAGCAACCGTGGACTGTGAACCGGTGTCAGGCCGGTCATATGACCGTAAAGCCTTATGAATTCTGGTGAAGAGGCATTATTTTACTGGTGACGGTGCAAGGAGGGATGCCGACGGCTATTTCTGGATCCAATTTCAAAACTGGCTCACTAGAATCCGAAGTCGAGTTGTTCAGGCGGGGGGGTGTCTGTGGTGTTTTTTTGGGAGTAGTTTTTTGTTTGTGGGGCGTGGGAGGGGGCATCGGGTGGAATCTGGGTGGCAGGCTCGTGCTGCGCAATATTTTCGTTTGACTCGAGCCATTCGTCGAGCTGAATTATTCTGATGCCTAGTTTGGCGGCCTTCTTCACCTTCGAGCTTGAGCTGGAGGTGTCCTGGAGGACGAGGATGGATATGTCGGAGGTGACCGAGTCCACGGGCTCCAGGCCGTGTTTTCTGGCGATGTCCTCGTAGTGGCTCCTTGGCAGCGGCATTTTGCCTGAGAAGCATATTTTGGGCGAGTCCGGCAAGCCGTCGGCCTGGGATGTCTTGGATGTCTTGATGTTGAGTGCTGAGATTAGTTCGTCGAGGAATTCGGCCTGTTTGCGAAGTTCGTGGAAGAGTGCCTCTGCTCTTTCTGGCCCGATGCCGTCAATCTCCGAGAGTTGCTCGACGGAGAGTTCGCGCAGCTCGGCGATGGTGAATTTTCTGAGTATGCTGCGTGCGACATTCTTGCCGATGCCGCGAATGTTCAGTGCGGCGAGAATCTGGTGGTCGCTGGTGTTCTTTGCGTTGGCGATCTCGTTCACAAGGTTGTCGGCGGACTTGTCCTTGAAACCGTCGAGGCGCAGTATGTCGTCCTTGGTCAGATTGAAGATGTACTTTAGGTTCTTCACGCCGAGGGTGTTCATCATTTTGCGGATATTGGGTTCGCCGAGGCGTTCGATTCCGATATTTCTGACTGATGCGAGCAGGCGCTGGAGGTTTGTTTCGGGGCAATCCTTGTTGGTGCAGCAGATTTCCGGGCCCATTCGTGCAAGCTCGGAGCTGCAGCAGGGGCATTTTGATATCATCGGGTCTCGCCGGGAGTCGCCGGGCTCTGAGTCGAGTATGTAGGGTATCACATCGCCTGCCCTCTCGACGGTCACCGTGTCGCCGATCTTTATATCCCTGTCAACAATATTCTGGTAGTTGTGCAGTGTTGCGTGCCTTATGGTTACCCCCGCCAGCTCCACTGGCTCGAGCACGGCGACGGGTGTCAGGCAGTTTTTGCCGAAGCTCCACTGGACATCCAGCAGCCTGGTTTTCTTTTGTATCCCTGTGAACTTGAATGCGATCTGTGCTCTCGGGTGGTGGGCGGTGTTTCCGAGAGAGGCCCCGTAGGCCTCGTCGGCGAGCTTGATCACTATCCCGTCCATCGGGTATGGAAGAGTCTCGATCTCCGAAAGCAGCCCGGGCCATCTGTCGCGCAGTTCAGACAAGGTTACACGGTAGGAAACCAGGTCGTAGTCCACCATGGTCAGCTTGGCACCTTGCCGCAGCATGCCGTCTATCTCCTTCAGCCCCATTATCCCGGAGACAGCGTTTCGCGAGTTTTTATAGACACCGCCGTCCCTTTTTTTTATGTTCGCGTAGATTTTGCTGAAGTCGTCGTTTCGTATTACGATCTCGCCTCTTGCCTCCCTGTTTAGCGGTCCCTTGTATCCCGGTGCCTCAAGTTCGATCAGAGGAATCTTGGAGGACACGTCCTCACCTTCCTCGCCGTCACCTCGGGTAGCCAAAACCCCGTTTGCGAAATTCGCAGAAACCCCGTCGTATTTGGGCTCCACCAGGAAGGTCTCATCGGGGGATCTGGCGATTTTGTCGGCCCAGTTCATCAGCTCGTCCAGGGAATATGCCTTTGCGAGCGAGAGCATGGGTTCTGCATGCCTTACCTTTCCCTCGCTGGCGACTTTCGGCGACAGCACTTTGGCGAGGAGGGGATGGTCGGGGTTCAGGGACTCTAGTTGGCGAAGCAGCAGGTCGTACTCCTGGTCGCTGATCTCGGGCTCGCCCTTGGTCCAGTAGAGGTGGTTGTGGCACTCTATGATCTGCTCGAGTTCCTTTTCGGTGTAGTTTTTGGTGTTATCCGTTGTCATTTCTCTTCCGCTTTTTTTTTGGCGGCCGGCATCATCACGGCGGTCATGGTGTCCTTCATCTCGAGCGAGATACTTTTTATACCGGAGGTCATGAAGTGGCTCCCGTCGGGCTTCTTCTCGATCTTCTGGTATGCCTTCCTGACCATCTGTACGTTGCCGTAGCGCTTGTCTACCGGCAGGAAGATCAGCAACGAGAAATGAAAGTCGAAACCCGGGATGCCGACGACGTTCAGCTTCTCCTCAAGCTCGTAGCAGTCGAAGTCCCCGATCTTGGCCAATGACTTCAGCGTGACAGTGCCCTTGATCTTGTCGCGTGGCATGTTGGCTATGCCCTGCATCTCGAACAGCCTGACAAAGGGGTCTATGCCCGCGTCCCATGAGTCGCCCACCGCCACAGGCTTGTCCGTGCCGATATAGTCGGCGGTGTTGTTCTCCGGAGCCGGGTGGAAAATCATGCCTAAAAGACGCAACTCCTCGGGGCTGATGTCCTTTGTGGAGTCCTTGAATGCGAACCTGCAAGGCGCACCAGCCATCTCGACGGAGAGCGTAAGCCCCTTCCATGCTGGCTCGACCTGGCGGGAATTCAACTCCCCTTGGAACGAGGAGAAAGTGAACTCCACCCGGGTGGCATGACCGTTCTTGTTGACCTCCAGAATCTTAAGGGTGCCCTCCGCCGTGGCCTTGGTGGTGTTTTCGTTGACCTTGTCAGGAATGGCCGGATCGGCGAACGCGGAGGTGGATGAATAGCTGTTTACAGTGGACAGTCTGCATTCGAGCAGGCTTCCCGGCTCGGCAGCCCTGAAGAACTTGATCTCGTGCTTCTCCCCAGAATAAAGCCTCCAGGAAAACAGCCCTAGAATCAAAAAAACAGGCACAACCACACGCATTATGCATTCTCCCCGGTCATGAACTCCGCGGCCTTTGCAAGCGCATTGGCACGATGGCTGATCTTTGATTTCTCTGACGATGCCAGCTCTCCGAAGGTGAGGCTGTAGCCGTCAGGCACGAATGCTGGATCGTAGCCGAAGCCCCCCTTGCCGCGGGGCTCGCGGCATATCTCGCCGTACACCTCGCCCCTGAAGGTGGCTATGACACCCTCAGGGGAAGCCAGTGCTATCACACACACAAACCTTGCCCTCCGGTTGACCTCGCCCGAACGCGACTCTGCCTCCTCAAGCTCGCTCAGCACACGAGAAATCCTACCGGAATCGTCATGCGCATATCGCGAGGACATCACTCCAGGCCTGTTGCACAGCGCCTCGACCTCAAGCCCGGAATCATCAGACATAGCCGGCATGTTTGCGAATCTCGCGGCTGCGGCGGCCTTAAGGCAGGCGTTCTCCTCGAAGGTGGCCCCCGTCTCCTCCGTGTCCGGTATTCCCCCGACATCTTCCGGCGAGAC
>CAZANS010000263.1:0-3812 GCA_964486565.1 uncultured Victivallales bacterium | reverse complement strand
TCCAAAATGGCAAGCCGCGCGGGCACGGGGAGTTTTGAAATTGGCTCTAGGATGTGACCAATGAGACCAATGAGTTTCGGATTTCCCAAACAAGGCGCCAACCCGGATGGGCAAACATGAAAGCTTCTTTAAAAAAAAGAAACAATTTGCTTGTTTTATCTTTTTTATAGAGTATTTTATTGGCATGAAGGCGATACTGTCACAACTTATAGATGATTTTCATGAAAGAGAGCTTCCCATTCTTTCATTGAGGGATCTCGAGTTGCCGTCGTTGCCTGGCAAGGCTGATGTGATTATCGGCATGCGGCGAGCCGGCAAGACTTGTTTTTGTTTTCAACGGATGAAGCAACTTATGGATTCAGGAGTTTCTAAGGAGCAAATTATGTATCTGAATCTCGAAGATGACCGGTTGCTTGATTTTTGCGTGAAAGATTTTCAAGCCATACTTGATGTATATTTCAGCAGGTTCCCAGAAAACCGCGACGTTAAGTGTCATTTTTTCTTCGATGGAATTCAATGTGTCGCCAAGTGGGAGCTTTTTATCGGACGGCTGCTTGACACCGAGAATATCCAGGTATATCTGACTGGATCGTCTTCAAAGCTTCTCAGCAAGGGAATCGCCACAAGTCTGCGAGGCAGATCCATCTCAACGGAGATATTTCCCTTTAGTTTTGCTGAATATATCCGGCATAATGGTTTTTTTGAGTTTGTCCCGGAGCATTTCGGATCCAGGACAGTATCGGTTTTGAGGAAAGCCGCCGCTGCTTATCTTGAAACAGGAGGATTTCCAGAAGTCCAGGGCATTGAAGTCAATCTGCGAACGGAAATCCTTCAGGGTTATATAGATTCCGTATTGCTGAAGGATATTGTCGAAAGACACAATGTGGGCAATGTCGTCGCGCTGAAGCACCTTGTGGGAAGTGTTATGGTCTCTCCATGTTCAAAGTTCAGTGTGAACAAATTTTACAATACCTTGAAAAGCATGTCTATCAAGTGCGCCAAGAACAACTTATACGAATATCTGGACTATTTGACAGACGCATATCTTTTTTGCCGTGTCCCCCTGCATACGCGGTCCGAGACGGCGCGCATGGTAAACCCCCAGAAATTATATGTTGTTGACACCGGACTGCTCAACGCCATGACATTCCGAAACGCGCGCGATCAGGGACATCTATTGGGGAATACCGTTTTTATGCATTTGCGGAGAAAGGGATTTAGCATTGAGTACGTAAGAACGGAAAAGGGATATGAAACTGACTTTTTGGCTCGACATCCCATAAGCGGAGAAGTCTCATTGATCCAGGTCTGCTGGGACATGTCGGATAAAAAAACTTTTGACCGCGAACTAAGGGGCTTGAAAAACAGCATGGCTGAGCTGGGCATGGCAACAGGGGCTATCGTTGCCTATGACGAGGAAAAGGTGCTGGACGAAGGAATAAATGTTGTTCCCCTATGGAAATGGTTGCTTCGTTTTTGATGGACGAGTAATCGGTGGTCGGTGGAAAAGGTGTCAGGTGTCAGGTTTCAGGTTTCAGGTTTCAGGTTTCAGGTGTCAGGTGTCAGGAAAACCAACAACTAACAACTAACAACCAGCAACCGTGAACTGTGAACACGGATTCAAATGCGCAGCCGTAATATTCACGAAAGGCAAGCATATAACAATAAGGAGTTGTCAGGATGTCTAGCAATGTAAGTGTCGCTTTGGTCGGTCTGGGAGGCTACGGGAACCACTATCTTGGCGAGTTCTTCAAATCTGAGATCCCCGGGCATATCAAGCTTGTGGCGGGGGTGGACCCCAATCCTGTGTCATGTGAACATCTCGATGATATCAAGTGCGCTGGCGTGCCGGTATTCCCCGACCTCGACGCGATGTACAAGGAGATCAAGCCTGATCTGGTCATCATCGCCGCGCCGATACATCTGCACACCCCGATGGCCTGCAAGGCGCTGGAAATGGGGTCGCACGTCTTGTGCGAGAAGCCTTTGGCCGCCACGCTCGACGATGCCAGGACGATTCGCGGCGCGGTTGAGTCTTCAGGCGCCCGACAGGTGGCGGTGGGCTACCAGTGGTCCTATGCGCCTGCGACCATGCGTCTGAAGAAGGACATGATCGGCGGCAAGTTCGGCAGGTGCAAGAGCTTAAAGACCATATCATTGTGTCCTCGCAAGGCCTCCTACTACGCCCGGGCGCCATGGGCGGGCAGGATCAAGCTCGGCGAGGATTATGTGATGGACAGCCCGGTGACCAATGCCACCGCGCATTATCTGCACAACATGCTCTATCTGCTTGGTGCAGAGGAGCATTTGGCCGCCGTGCCCAAGGAGGTCACTTCGGAGGTATACCGCGCGAAGGACACGGAGAACTACGACACGGGTATGGTGCGCGTGCTTACCGAGTCGGGCGCGGAGGTGCTGTTCTACACGACCCACTCCACCGGCCATCATGTGGGGCCTATGATGCAGTTTGATTTCGAGGAGGCGAGAATTGTCTTTGCCGGCGGGGCCGGATCGGTGTACATGGCCCGTTTCAAGGACGGCAGCGTGGAGAACTACGGCAACCCCAACGAGATGCCCGAGGCCAAGGTCGTCCTTACGGCGGAGTCCATCATGGCCGGCACCCGCTTCCGTTGCGACGCAAAGGCGGCATGCTCACACCTGATGGTGACCAACGCCATACAGAAGACGGCCTCCGACATCCCGGGATTCCCGGACGATCTTGTCAGGGTGCAGGAGCTGGAAGGCGACAGCCTGGTATACGTGGCAGGATTGGACGAGGTCATGCTCCAGTGCTATTCCTCCGGCATACTCCCCTCGGAGTTCGGCAGCGTCAGGTGGGCGATGCCCGCTTCAAAGATCGAGATGTCTGATAATTTCAGGATTTAGGAGCGTTTCCGTATGCGCATCAGCGTTATAGCCTTGCTTTTGCCAGTCCTGCTGACATCCTCCGCCTTGTTCTGCGCCGAGCCGTTTCTGCTCAACGGCAGCTTCGAGAAGGTTGACCCGGATGACCCCGAGAAGCCCATCGGCTGGGAGAAGCCGGACGGCCTGGGGGTGTCATGGATCGAGGAGGAAGGCAGGGGGAAGGTCATCTGCATGGACACCTCCGTCTCCGAGAAGGCGCTCTCCGCTCAGTGGGAGAAGAAGGGGATCACCGAATGGCACAACCCTTCACCCGCTGACGAGCCCGTGGCCGCATACTACGGACTCTCGTTCTACTCGGATTTCTTCAAGATCGAGCCCGGACAGGCATATAGGATATCTTTCGACTTCAAGTCCTCCAAACCCTCCGGCGGCGGCAAGCTCTGGGTACGAGGTTACGGGTCCTTCAGAGAAAAACTCCGCAGACGCTACGAGACTTATATCCCATGCCGAACAAAGGACGACTTATGGGTGCGAATTTCGCAATGCTTCCACCCCACTGCCAACACCAAGGACGTCGTCAAGATGAAGGTCATGCTCTACTCATACTGGCCACCCGCAAAATACTACTTCGACAACATCGAGATCATCCCCGTGACACAAGAGGAATACCTCAAGGACAAGAACGAGCATAATCGGTGATATCGGCTTGAAAAGCGGCAAAAGGTTACTATCTTTATAGAAAAATATGGGAATTGGAGTCATGAAACTTTCGACGAAGTCCAGGTATGCTATGAGGATATTGGTCCAGATGGTTTTGGACCGTATGGGTGGTGAGAGTTTGGGGAAGGGCCGTGAGATAGCCCGCAAGCAGAATATAACCGATGCGTATTTCGAGCAGATCATGATACCTTTGAAACGCTCTGGTTTGGTTGACACGGTTAGGGGTT
>CAZANS010000262.1:945-3813 GCA_964486565.1 uncultured Victivallales bacterium | reverse complement strand
TCTGCCGCGCCTGCGCTCCCAACGCGGTTCACGCGGAGTTTTGAAACTGGCTCCTAAAATAAAAAAAAATATATTTTTCCAACATTGCTTGACATGCCAATTGCTTTGTGATAATTTCGGGTCACTCCTGAATTATATTTTTGGCCTTCCAACACGATGCGATGTCAGGCGACCGAATCATTTCACGGACTGGAGAACAATCTTCTCGTTGCCGACAGCAGGTGCGCTGCTGCTGAACAGATTGGCGTCCCCCCCCTGCCACTGTCACGCTCACACAGGTCGGCAGCACGTGGTAAACTCCGTGGCTTCATGACTAGGCGGCGCCGATCGCGTAATGCCGAAACATCTGGGAAAATTCCGAAAAAAGGCTGAGAGTGTTTTGTAAAGTTGGGATTGTAGAATATATTCGTTTCGGTTCGGCGGGGACAGCCCTGCCTTTTTTTAGCACAACCCTTTTAGGAGGCTTGATCTTATGCGGAAACATCCTGACATCCACAAGGTACTTATCATCGGCTCGGGTCCGATTGTCATCGGGCAGGCATGCGAGTTCGACTACAGCGGCACGCAGGCGTGCAAGGCACTGCGCGAGCTTGGCTACAAGATCGTGCTGGTGAACTCGAATCCGGCTACGATCATGACTGACCCCGGGATGGCGGATGTCACCTACATCGAGCCTCTGAACGTGGAGTTTCTGACGAAGATCATCGAGAAGGAGCGGCCCGACGCGCTGCTGCCGAATCTGGGCGGGCAGACGGCGCTGAACCTTTCCAGCGAGCTTGACAAGAAAGGGATTTTGGAGAGATACGGGGTGAAGGTCATAGGAGTCGAGCTTGATGCGATCGAGCGCGGGGAGGACCGCATGGAGTTCAAGAAGACCATGGACAAGCTCGGGATAGAGATGGCCAGCAGCGAGATAGCCAACAGCCTTTCCGAGGCGGAGGATGCGATGGGGAGGATAGGTCTTCCTTGCGTGATCCGTCCGGCGTACACCATGGGCGGCACTGGCGGTGGCCTGGTATACAACATCGAGGAGTTCAGGACGGTCGTGAACCGCGGCCTGGCGGCGAGCCTTGTGAATCAGGTGCTGGTGGAGGAGTCTGTGCTAGGCTGGGAGGAGCTGGAGCTTGAGATAGTCAGGGATGCCGAGAACAAACTGATCACCGTGTGCTTCATCGAGAACGTTGACGCGATGGGTGTTCATACCGGGGACTCGTTCTGCACCGCGCCGATGCTGACGATCAGCAAGGAACTGCAGGAGAGGCTGCAGGACTATTCATACCGGATAGTCGAGGCCATCGGGGTGATCGGGGGTACGAATGTACAGTTCGCGCACAATCCGGCAGACGACAGGGTGGTGATAATCGAGATCAATCCTCGGACATCGAGGTCTTCGGCGCTGGCGTCTAAGGCGACGGGTTTCCCGATAGCGCTGATATCAGCGAAGCTCGCTGGTGGTATGAGGCTTTCCGACATGCCCTACTGGCGCGACGGTACGCTGGACAAGTACACGCCCTCTGGGGACTACGTGGTGGTCAAGTTTGCCAGGTGGGGGTTCGAGAAGTTCAAGGGCATCGAGGACAAGCTCGGCACGCAGATGCGGGCTGTCGGGGAGGTCATGAGCATAGGCAAGAACTACAAGGAGGCCTTCCAGAAGGCCATCCGCTCGCTCGAGCAAGGACGCTACGGGCTGGGCTTCTCGAAGGACTTCAACAAGCGCACGGCGAAGGAGCTGATGGTGTTGCTTGCCTATCCGACGAGCGAGCGGCAGTTTGTGATGTACGAGGCGCTGCGCAAGGGTGTTACGGTGGATGAGCTGCACGAGAGGACGCACATCAAGCGCTGGTTCATCGAGCAGATGAAGGAGCTGGTCGAGCTTGAGGAGGAGATTCTCAGATTCAAAGGCTCGAAACTCCCTGACGAGCTGCTTAAAAGGGCCAAGCTGGACGGTTTCGCCGACAGGTATCTGGCGATGCTTCTGGGTGTTGGCGAGACTGAGATGCGCACTCGCAGGATATCCCTTGGGATAACCGAGGCGTGGGAGCCAGTGAGGGTCAGCGGTGTGGAGGACGCGGCCTACTACTATTCCACCTACAACGCCCTGGACAAGTCCACGTCTTCGGACAAGAAGAAGATCATGGTTCTCGGCGGCGGCCCCAACCGCATCGGGCAGGGGATCGAGTTCGACTACTGCTGCGTGCATGCGGCATTCACCATGAGTGACGAGGGGTACGAGACGATCATGGTCAACTGCAACCCGGAGACCGTCTCGACCGACTACGACACCTCCGACAAGCTCTACTTCGAGCCCTTGACTGTGGAGGACGTGCTGAGCATTTACGAGAAGGAGAAGCCCGAGGGGGTGATATGCCAGTTCGGCGGGCAGACTCCCTTGAACATCGCCCGTGAGCTGGAGAGCGCGGGGGTGAAGATACTTGGCACGACACCCGACACGATAGACTTGGCCGAGGACCGGGATCTCTTCAGGGAGATGATGGACGAGCTTGGCATCCCGATGCCGCCGTCGGGGATGGCGGTGACCACCGAGGATGCACTCGATGTGGCCTCGCGTCTAGGCTATCCTCTGATGGTGCGGCCGTCGTATGTTCTCGGCGGCAGAGGAATGGAGATTGTGCATGACGACGAGATGCTCAGGGAGTACATGGCCGCGGCGGTGGGAGTCACGCCGGACCGACCGATACTAGTTGACCGCTTCCTTCAGAACGCGCTCGAGTGCGAGGCCGATGCCATATCCGACGGCACCGAGGCCTTCGTCCCGGCGGTGATGGAGCATATCGAGCTCGCAGGCATACACTCCGGAGACTCGGCCTGCTTCATCCCGCCGGTAAGCATAAGCCCCGAACACATCGA
>CAZANS010000262.1:0-935 GCA_964486565.1 uncultured Victivallales bacterium | reverse complement strand
CGAATACACTATGAAGATAGCCAAGGCGATGAAGGTCGTCGGCCTCATGAACATCCAGTACGCCATCTGCGAAGGCATAGTCTATGTGCTGGAGGCCAACCCGAGGGCATCGAGGACCGTACCTCTGGTCTCCAAGGTCTGCGGCTTCTCGATGGTGAGGAGCGCGATACAGGTGATGCTGGGCAAGAAGCTCTCAGACCTGGGGCTCCGCAAGGTTACGGTGCCCTATTTCGGGGTCAAGGAGGCGGTATTCCCCTTCAGCATGTTCCATGAGGTAGACCCGGTGCTCGGGCCGGAGATGCGTTCGACGGGCGAGGTGCTCGGGCTGGCTTCCACCCCGGGGATGGCGTACTACAAGTCGCAGAACGCCTCGCAGCAAAAGCTTCCCACCAGCGGCACGGTGCTGTTCTCGATCGCTGGCGCGGACAAGTCGGAGGCCCTTGAGCTTGCCAGGAAACTGCGCGATCTAGGATTCGATTTGCTGGCCACATCAGGCACACAGGAGTTCTTCCAGAAACACGGTGTCCCGGCAAAAACGGTTTGCAAGATGCACGAGGGCAGGCCAAACATCACAGATGCCATAGAGAACAAGCAGGTGCAGCTCATAGTCAACACACCGATAGGCAAGATGGGATCATACGACGACTCCTACATTAGAAAGGCGGCGATTAAGAACAGGACACCCTATGTCACCACCATCGCCGCCGCGAAGGCAACCGTCATGGGCATTGAGGAGATGTCGAAAGGCGAGCCGGAAGTGCTCTCGCTCCAGGAATACCACAAACTGCTCAAGTGAAAAACAGGGACTGAAAAACAGGGACGGAGTATTATCGCCGCAGCTCCGTCCCTATAAATTTCTTTTCTACCAAAAACAAAACACTCTGAGCCAGTTTCAAAACTCCGCGTGAACCGCGTTGGGAGCGCAGGCGCGGCAG
>CAZANS010000261.1:0-3818 GCA_964486565.1 uncultured Victivallales bacterium | reverse complement strand
TCTCGCCACCCGTCCGGAGAAATCTGTCGGCGAGCCCGAGCGCTGGGAGCAGGCCATCGCCTCGCTCGAGAAGGCTGTCGCGAAAAGCGGACTGAGCTGCGAGAAAGACGAGGGAGGAGGAGCATTCTACGGCCCGAAGATAGACTTGAAGATCAAGGATGCCATAGGACGCGAATGGCAGACATCCACCATACAGTTCGACTTCAACCTCCCCGAGCGCTTCGACATGGCATATATCGGAAACGACGGCGCGAAACACCGCCCTTACATGATACACCGCGCGCTATTCGGGTCGCTCGAGCGATTCTTCGGCATCCTAGTGGAGCACTACGCCGGTGCCTTCCCACTCTGGCTCGCCCCCGAGCAGGTCAGGATCATACCCATCACCGATACCCAGCACCCATACGCAAGAGATCTGGAGGCATTCCTCGCATCAAAAGGCCTCAGAGCCAAGGTTGACGACCGCTCGGAAAGCCTCGGCGCAAAGATACGCGTCGCCAGAAACGAGAGAATCCCATACATGGCAATCCTCGGCGACAAGGAGATACAGTCCTCCACTGTATCCGCAAGATCCAGGAGCGAGACCGAAATACCTCCCATGTCATTCGAGGACTTCGCGAAAAGACTACTCGACGAGGCCGCCCCAGGTGGCAACGGATGCTGACAACAACCCTCAATTCGCTAACTACAAACCTGCTGAAAGCAGCAATCGGAGCATTTGTCGCTGTCCCGGGTCTTGGGGAATACATCATCGGATATTTTGGTGTCGAGTGAGGTGAGCTCAAGCATCTCGGCCACCGATTTGTCTATCATGGAGCTTACCTCGGACTCTGCCGAGCGATAGAACAGCTCGGGCACGCCGTGTCCGCCTAAAAAGCACGAGGACACCTCTATGCGCCTGACGGAAGGACTGTGCTCGCGCATCAGCATCACATCCAAATCAGCCTTGATAGCCCAGTCCCAGGTCTCGACAGGATCATCGAGCAAGAGATTCATGATCCTCAGAACACCCTTGTCCTCCCAAAGAAAATCAGGCCTTGTCCAGACATTGACACCGTTGAAGATGAAGCAACATGGATCCGGCACGCTCCTCCGCCCCAACGGGGCTGTGCCACGAAGACTTCTGCAAGCCCCGCAAGCCTCGAATAAGGACACCAGCTCCGCGATCCTCCCCTCTGCAAGGGAGCAGAGGGAACTCAATTCCCGGCGGTCACGATAATATTCCTTCAAAAGCTTGTTCTTGGGGTTCTTGTCGTATGCCGGGGACTTCATGGATATGAAGTCCCTCCTGAGATGGAAGCACGAGCTTCTCGCGAGATACTCCGGCGATAGCCTGTTCTCGTTGAGCGCGGCCTCAAGGGACTTTCTGAACGCCGTCTCGGCCCAGGAATCTATGTCCTGCATGTTCTTCAGGCGGTATAGCAGCTTTGACTTCTCGCTGCCGTAGCTGTCCCAGCCGCCCCACGAACCGTAATAATGGTAGCAGTACGCGCGCGGGCATCTGTCGAAAATCCGCTTCCTCGACAGAGACCATGAAAACTCACGCTTAAGCATCACGCCGCCTCCACGAAATTTGTCCCTCGGATCTGCGAAATCCGCAAACCCGCCGGGTTGCTAGTGGTTGGAAGGCAGGAAGAAGAATCTTCCGAACGACTGCGCCGCGCTCCCGCCTGAAGGCATTCCAGGAAGCTCCACCGAAAGCTTATTGCTGCCAGACTCCAAACGCCCCAGAAGATCCAGAATACCCACCTTCTGTGAATAGGACACCACCATGTAGTCGTCTTCCTCAAGCGATGCCAGCGAAGCCGCTTTCTCCACGGCATCCTCGAAATAACCGAGGGAGTCCACCAGCCCGCATTCCAGCGCCTGGCTACCGGTAAGGATCCTGCCGTCCCCGAGGGCGGTGTCCCGGATCTTCTCGACGGAAAGCGACGAACGCCCATCAGCGACAATCCTCACGAAGTCCGTGTATATCCCGTCTATCAGCTCCTGGACAAGCAAAACCTCCTCCGGCGTGCGCTCGCGCGAGCCGCTGAGTAAATCCTTCATCTTGCCCGAGCTGTAGGTCTCGGTCTCGAGCCCAACCTTCTTGAAAAGCTCGACATAGTTGTAGACCTGCGCGATGACACCTATGCTCCCCGTGGTGGTGTGCCTGTTGGCGACAATATAGTCAGAGGCCACCGCCACATACACACCCCCGCTCGCCGCCACCGCCCCCATATACGACACAACAGGCTTGCCGTGAACCTCGCGCAGCGTCATCAGCTCATGGTGTATCTCGTCGGATGCCGTCACCTCCCCTCCAGGGGTGTTCAGCCTCAACACAAGTGCCTTGACGCGGTAGTCCGAGGCGGCATTCTGTATCTGCGACACTATAACCCCGGAATTCGCCACTCCTGAACCCGACCACGCCGCCTCGAAACTGCTGATCACGCCGGTGATGTCAATTACAGCCACCTTGTTGCCGGAGAACATATTCCCTGAAAGATAATCCTCTCTTACACCGGATAGGGCAGCCACTCCGGAGAGCCCGCTGCCGATTCCCGAGACAAAGGCCAGAGAAAAAAATATAAAGACCACGAAACACAACGAGAAAACGAGAAATCCCGCCGCCACAAGCACCCCAACGACCAGACAGCCCTTCCCTTTGGTTTTCTCTCGCACGCAATGCTTGCCTGCCGGGACAGCCCCCGCATAGGTATTTCCCGATTCACTTCCGTCGCTCATTACCCCTCCTCATGACTAGATCGTCTTGTTCAACATGAAAAATCATTCAATTCAACCAACATTACCACGGATTCAAGCCAAAGCAAACCAGCGAAAAACTTTAGTTTTTTTTCTACAGGGGTTTGAAATTTGCGATACTCGGTTCATATTCCCGACCTGCACTGATGCGCCCATAGCTCAGCTGGTAGAGCAAATGACTCTTAATCATTGGGTCGAAGGTTCGAATCCTTCTGGGCGTACCATCCCCTAGATGTTCCATTAGTTTCATTGGGGGCATCCGTTTTCATTCCGATCGGTCAGATCATCCAATACGGCATCACGGCGTCAGCAGATCCAGAGGAACAGCAATTTGTCTGCCGCCGCTGCCGTCGCAGCGAATTTCGCCCCCTCACGGAGCCACACTCCCGCTATTGACTAAGCATTTTTTCGATTTCATCTAACATTTTTCTCATGTGACCCCGTGCCCCTCCTCTGTCCGTCATGTCCTCCCCGACACCTGACATCTGGTTACCGATCACCGTCCACCGTTTCCTTGGTTAGCTCGCGGATTTTGTCGCGGAGGTCCGCCGCGCGCTCGAACTCGAGGGACGCGGCGGCATCGAGCATCTGTTTCTCGAGTTCCATGACGAGTTCCTCGACATCATCCGGGAGCGGCTCGTCCTTGCTGTCCGCACGGACTCCAGCGATCTCGCCGACGTAGTCCCTTATCTCCTTGGTGATGGTGGTCGGGGTGATGTTATGGGCTATGTTGTGGGCCTCCTGCTTTTCACGCCTGGCACGTGAGGTGTTTATGAGCGCTGTGATGCTGTCGGTGATCTTGTCGGCGTATAGGATGACTCTGCCATCGAGGTTCCTCGCTGCCCTGCCGGCGACCTGGACGAGCGAGCGCTCAGAACGCAGAAAACCCTCCTTGTCGGCATCAAGTATCGCCACAAGCGCCACCTCGGGGAGATCAATCCCTTCGCGGAGAAGATTGATCCCGACAAGGCAGTCGAAATCACCCTTGCGAAGTTCGCTGAGTATCCTTGTCCTCTGCAGTGTGTCAAGCTCGGAATGTATGTACTTGACCCTGATGTTCAACTCCCTCAGGT
>CAZANS010000260.1:0-3838 GCA_964486565.1 uncultured Victivallales bacterium | reverse complement strand
CGATGCCCCCCGCAGGGCAAGCGGCGGCGCGATCGACCTTTTCAATGCTTCGGCAAAAATTGAGAAAACCAATTTTTATAAAAATTTCGCCATATCAACTAGCCCGGAAAATCTTCCCGAGCCGGGACAGCCGACACGCAACCATGTGCCTTCCCATATGGCCTATGGTGGCGCAATCGCCCTGCATAGTGGCGGGGAGGTTTCGGTAGATACAGCGGAATTTGTTCAAAATGTAAGCGAGGTTTGCGGAGGCGCCATTGGATTTGTCGGCAAAAGCGAGGCGATTACCGGGGAAGGCTCGGCCATGCTGGATGGGACGAAGCAAAGAGCTGTCCTTAACAATTGCCGATTTGAGGGCAACCAATCACTAATACATGGCGGCGCGATTGCTGGCGCAAGTCTTAACTCGTCTGGGAAGATCGTTAACTGCCGATTCATTGGCAACAAGGTGGTTGGGTCAAGCATAGACGCGGACGGAGGGGCTATTTCCTTCCAGGTTACGATCTGGGCTCTTAATATATCAGGCAGCACTTTCGAGGGCAACAATGCCAATGACGGCGGTGGAGCCATTAAAACCGGCGGCGAGGCCACCGTCACCGCGGATACCGGCAGTGTGTTTAGGGAAAACTATGCGCGGGGCGGGGGCGGGGCGATCCGCGCGTCCACCCTCGCGAAAGTCAACTTGAACGGGCCAGCGTTCTCGAGAAATGAAACCGGGAATTACAATGATTCCGCTGAAGAGCCGGCCGGGGACGGCGGCGCGGTGTCCATGGACAATTCATTCCTGACGGTTGGTAGTCTCTGCGGTTTTATGCGGAACGAGTCGGGCAGGTCTGGAGGCGCTATTTACTTTGTCGTCAAGGAGACCGGCTACGATTTGGTTAATGCTCTCCTTTGGGCGAGAAGGCCTAAGGCCACTCTCAGGGACGTCTCTTTTATCGGCAATACGTCCGAACTGGGTGGTGGAGCCATCGCCACGAAACTGTTGCCTTATATGAAAACCTTAAATCTTGCCGGAATTCAAGGACTAAGCCTGTCCGCTGAAAACTGCCTTTTCAGTCACAACAAGAGCGACCATCTTGATTTGACCAACTGGGTGGCAAAAGACAATCTCGATATGAGAATCTTCTCAGATGGTATATGGGCGGAGAACGCCATTCAGCGGCAATTGGCTATCAACCTGAAATCCTGCTCCTTCCAAAACCAGCGGGGGGCGGTTTTTCTGGTAAATCGTAATTCTAAATCCAATCTGCTGGATGCCTCGATCGACGGTGAGACTAAATTCGAGGGTTGTCAATACGCCGTGACATCCCGGCACTCGGACATGCGAGTCAGAAAAGCCAAGTTCTCATACCCGGTCGCCGACATTAAAGCCGTCGACGTACTTATTCTTGACTCCAACTCGACCGGATTTCCGGCGGTGTTCCTAAGCGAGCCCAACAATCAAAACGTGATGATCGACGGGAGTACATTCGAAGCCAACAGGAACGCGACTGGTGTCCTAGTCGTCAGGCAGCAGCACGAACCAAGCGAGCTAAACATCAAACTTCGCAACAACAGTTTTTTGGGCAGACAACTGATTCCGCTCCCCATTGTTCCCCCGGGAAAGGCTGATAACGGCGCGGTGGTCGTGTGGGACAGACCCACTTCCACCAGCAATATTGATGCCAGAAGGAATTACTGGGGTCATTCCGACGGCCCATTCGCTTGGGGTAACAATAACGGACTTGGTAGTTACGCATCGTTATACGTGGATTATCGGAATTGGCTAAGAGCCGCTCCGAAATGAGGGATTTCAAGTGTTTTTGAGAAAATTATCAACAATAAGGAGTTGGCATGAAAAGTTTCCGGCGCGTTGTTTCATTTGTGTTGATAGTCATGTTCATGGGGGGCAATCTGCTGGCGCAACGGGGAAGAGGGCTTGCGCCCGTGGGTGAGCCTTCCGATACTCATGGGGTGAAATCTTTGAACTTCCAACTTCGACAGGGACGGAAATATGAATTATTGAGAAATTTCCACAATCGCAGGGACAAGTCTGTGGATTTTGACTCCTTTGTGAAATCCCAAAGCATAGCCGAATGGAAGATCCCCCCCGGGGAACGCAGTTACGAGGCATGCCTGGAGGGGGCAAGATGGCATATTACCAACGAGCTTAAAAGGTATAATGGCTGGATTAGGGAACGCGCTTTTGAAAGGGCGAAGAACAGAAGGTGGACAGAAAATTTGAAGGACCTTTCGGAGGAATTGAGTCGGCACTTGAAGGATGGAATGAAAATACTGGAGATGTGCAAAGCCGCCGGTCTTGATTTTCGGGAACTCCACGACGCGTCCTTGATGGACAAGCACCGCGCCGACAGCTCCGCCATGCTCGGCCACATCAAGAATTCCGGGGAGACGGGCGACGACCTGCTTTTCAGCATCGGGACATTCCTGCTTTGCCCCCATCCGCAAAAGGACCTGGCGGATCTGCTTGAGTGGCTCGAAAACAATCACGACCAGGCCACCATGCGGATGGCGCTTCTGTATATTTCCAAGGATGCAATCGCCACCGGACTTCTGGAAAAGTACGCCCAGGCCAACGGCGGTCGAGCGACCGCCCTCCAAAATATCACCGACGCCGCCTCCTTCACCGCCTACTTGGAATCAAATCCAACCGAGCGGGAACTCGACATACTGTTTGCCGATTTGCTCGGACGGGCACCCCGTTGGCTTTACGAGCTGGGGTTGAACGGCGACCTGCCATTGCGTTTACGCGAGGGCATAGTCGAAAAAATGCTCTACCACCGCGAGTGGCAATTTTATCCCAAATATCTGGCCTTGCTGCCGGGCGGGGACAACGACAAGCTGAAGAGGATAATGTTGGATCAGTTCGGCGACAGGGTTCCTGTGGACTTTGACCACCTTTTCGAACTCGCCCGACGGAACACCGAGTCACCGGCAATCAGGGGGAAGGCGATAAAAATATTGACGGCCAACATGGCCAGGGAGCGGGAGAGAATTTTCGACGACGACTGGATGGCCTCCGCCGAGGAAATCGGTCAATATAACTCGCGCATGGCCAGCCTTGCCAAGACACTGGAAAAATTCGCCGTTGCCGCAGACGAGCCGGAGTCAGTAAAATCGCCCTCCAGGGAATCTCTGGAGGCGATGGGGAACTTGCGGCAAGAGGGCGAGCACACACTGACCGGTCGCCGTAAAAGCGAACTCGGCCGGGCGCGTGAAATGGCAAAGGAGACCGTGGAAACTTTTAGGAAGGCAGATGTCAAATCCAAAGCTCTATCAGAGGAGCAAAAAGCCGAATTTCAGGCTATGAAATCGGCCATGCTGTTCGGAAGAGAAATCAATGTGGCTGAGGCCGAGTTGAAACTCTTCCATGCGGAAATCATCGAAATCGCCCGGCAGGATAACGGCAAACTCCCGCAGAAGCTCGAAGGTCTGAAGCTCTCGTTTGACCTCTATAAAAGACCTCTATATTTCCCGACCGAGAAGGTCGAACAGTTGTCCGAAACCATAGTCATCGCCGCATACCCCAAAAAGTTTGTTCAACAAATGAACGATGATGAGAGAATAAACGACATCATGATACTCGACGGAAGGGGCGAATTCGAAATTGTTTCAGATGAGGAAAAACTCAAAAGAACACTTGGTGAAGACGCTGAACAACGCAAGGAACTAGGGCTCCATCCGATCAATTACGATGCACTCTTCAAATTGTTCGAGAAATAATCAAGACCATGAACCATTCTCTGTGCATGCGCATGTAAAATTCGGTTACAAGCTGGGCTTCGGTATCCCCATGAATCTTGTCATCAAATCACTTGAGGATGGCGTGCCGTTC
>CAZANS010000259.1:0-3842 GCA_964486565.1 uncultured Victivallales bacterium | reverse complement strand
CTTGGTCTCCCGACTATTTCCATAAACCTTTTATAATCTACAATAATGGCAAATCGTTACAATACAAAGCCGAAAAAAAGGCTCTGTGTTATTCCGGATGCCCGCGGGTGTCCAGGAGCAAGATCTCGAATATTCCCCGTCTCCCGAAATCCAGAGTCTCCAGCCTTATCGTCCCCGGGAAGGCATCAACCAGGAAAGCCGAGTCCCGGACGATGTCGGTATCCTTGGAATTCAGCACAAAAAAAACCCTCCTAGGCCCCAGGGACAAGACGTAGTCCTTGAGGCCTCCCGGCCCTATCGAGCAAGGCATCCATTTCGTGGCTTGTCCATGTTCCCTTCTTTCCAGCAGGCACCAGTTGTTCCCGGGTTGCAAAATGTATATTTCCTCCGTCCCGGCATAGTAGCCGACGCGCTCATCATCGCTGGTTGATATCAATATCGGTACATCACCGGAAGCACATGCGGCGGAGACAGCATCCGCCACGGCGGAGAGCCATATCTTGTCCGACCTGGGGTTTAAACCCTTGCCGGCATAAGATAATCCGACGATCAGCAGGATGAGGGAAATAACAACTCTTTGCGACAGGCGAATCCCCGCTTTGGAGCAAACTCCCTGCAGGAGTCCCGCCAACGGGATTATGCCTGCCGCACAAAAGAGCGTCAACACCAGTGAAAAAGGGAGCAGATACCTCGAAGAAAATGGGATTCCGACAAAAAACACGAACATTTTTATGCCGAGGTCGCAGACAAGGAATATGGCAAGCCAACGGAAGACGGGGGACGTCTTTAATTTTGAGAAGCCCCTTGTTGAAAACAAGACCAGAACAATTTCAGCGGGATAAAGCGAATTCAAAATCATGCCCGCGAACTCAAGCCACATCTTGAATGAAAGCATTTTTACCATTAATCCCTCCCGCTTGCCGAGTCGGCGGAAAATGTCTGGAGATAGCCAAACATCCTTCGGTCAACAAGGCTCCATGTGCCTGGGCTGCCCTCCAATGCCTTCAAGAGGGGAAACGACACCAGATAGCAGCCCACAAACATAATGCAAAGGCCGGAAAAGGTCGCAAGAACCTTTCTCGAGTTTAAGCCTGCCGACTTGTCCTTTACCGACATCGCTACCTCAACCACGACACACAGCACCCCGACAGGCAGGATCAATATCCCCTCAGTCCTGACCGCCGTGCCCAAAGCGGCAAATCCCCCACACAAAAGCCAGTATGATGTCCCTTCCCAGCCCTCAGAGGACATGGCCTTAAGCAAGCAATACAATGAGCAGAAGAGCATCAGCAGAAACAAGGGGTCCCTCATGACTGTCCCTGATATCCGGACAAGATCCGGATTGACACCCACAAGGAAGGCGGCCAGCGCCGCCAGTCTCCGGCCGTGCATCAGCTCGCCTATCAGAAACACCGGGACAACAAGCAACGCACCGGCAAGCACAGACACGACAAGACCTGCCACCTCAGCCGAAAAACCGGACCTGCTCAACCAAGCCATCATGAAAACATACAAAGGCGGCATCCTGCGGTTGCGAAGGAATGCAGAATCAACATCGCCAGAGGCGATATCCCGCGCCATGTAGACATACAAGACCCCGTCCTTGCTTATCCTGTCAACCACGAACGGCCTCGCAGCACGCAGGCACAGCGCAAGAAGCAGCAACACCGAAAGGCTGAGCAGCCGCCGGTCAAGCATCATCTCAAGTATCTCAAGCAATTTCACTCAGTCCCTGCCTCGCCTCTCCTGTTCAATCCCCTGAAAAACTGCCCCGAAACACCAAAGGGCGGGAAGATCAGTATTTCCTGTTTTCCACTCGCGGGGATTGCGAATTCCGCAATCAAGGTCTATAATGTACACCCTGTTTGAGTTTTTAAAACACGCTTATGGATTAATGTATGCGCAAGTATGTCCACATAGTCAGTCTTGGATGTGCGAAGAACTTGGTTGACACCGAGGTCGCCGCCGGCGCGCTGGTGGCCTCGGATATAGGCCTGGCCTCGAGCCCCGTGGACGCGGATGTATTCTTCATTAACACCTGCTCTTTCATCCCGCCGGCAAGGGACGAGGCAGAGTCATACATCAAACAGGCTGTCCAATGGAAGAAGGCTGACGGGGCGAGAAAAATCATAGTCGGGGGCTGCCTGCCCAACTGGGACAGGGAAAAGACCTTCCCGGTGAAATATCCCGCGGTTGATGCCTGGACAACAAGCGACGACACAGCAGACCTGCCTTCCGTGATACACGGGCTTTACTCAAAAAAAAGCCTCTCGGATGTAGCGGCATCTCCATCAGGCCAGCCGTCGTTCCTATACAACCACCTTACCCCACGCCTCCAGCTAACCCCCACCCACTATGCGTATCTGAAGATATCGGACGGCTGCGACAACAGATGCTCATACTGCGCCATCCCAGGCATCCGTGGCAAGCTCCGCAGCCGCACAGTGGAGTCGGTGGTCGAGGAGGCTGCGAATCTCGTTGCCAACGGAGTCAAGGAGCTGATCCTCACCGCGCAGGACACCACTGCCTTCAACCAGCATAACCCCTCCGAAGGTCTCGCCACCCTCATACGCGAAATGGACAAGATCGAGGCGGAGTTCGACACCAGGCTCCTCTATGCACACCCTGCTCGTCTCTCACCGGAAATAATCGGTGCCATTGCCGGGTCGGACCATATGCTGCATTATCTGGACATGCCCTTGCAGCACATTTCGGCAAGGCTGCTCAGCGGCATGAACAGGAAGGTCACCCCCGGCAGGATAAGGGCCATTCTCAAGGAGCTCAGGAGGCAAATCCCGGATATCGCCATTCGCACAACCTTCCTGGTGGGCTTCCCTGGCGAGACAGAGGAGGATTTCCAGAATCTTCTGGATTTCGTCCGTGAACAGCGTTTCCATAGACTTGGCGTGTTCACTTTCTTCAGCGAGCCAGGGACCAAGGCCGCCAAGATGCCGAAACAAGTGCCCTTCGTTGTCGCCGAAGAGCGCAGAAACCAACTCATGGCCGAACAGATGGAAATCTCCGCGAAGATCAACAAAAGTCTGGTTGGCAGCACTCTTAGGGCAATAGTTGACGATACCATACCTCAAAAGCATGCAGCAACTGCAAGGACATATATGGATGCCCCCGAGATTGACAACACCTTGATTGTCCGGAAAGTGACGAAATCCGTCCGCCCAGGAGATTGCCTCAACGTCAGGATAACCAAGTCCTCGGCATACGATCTGCATGGAATCCCGGCTTAGGGTGCTTATCCAGACGCAAACAGCAGGATGCCTTGCATGCCGCGGACAGGGTTGGTCCGAAGAAAATCAGCCTCATTCCAGGAAAAAAGTCAGAAAATATTGATTTTTTTTCATTTTGGTGTTGCATCGGTTGGCGGTTTTTGATAGAATAGTGTAAGGAACGAAGAAGAACGAGTAGTCAAAAAGGAGAAAAAAATGAAGACTCGTAAGGCACGTGAGTTCACACTCATCGAACTGTTGGTCGTTATCGCGATCATCGGTATTCTTGCCGCCATGCTTTTGCCGGCCCTCTCAATGGCCCGTGAAAGTGCGCGCAAGATCTCTTGTGTTAACAACCTCAAGCAGATCGGGCTGTCCATGCGCATGTATTCCAACGTGTACAGTGAACAGTTCCCGGAAAACAACGGACGTACCGGCCTGCAGGTGCTGGCGACTGAAGGATTCCTGGAAAACACCCAGGTTTACATCTGCCCCAGCACGACAGACTCCATCGCCAACTCCACGGCCATAAGTACCGGCTCGTCCTACACGTATGCTGGCGGATTGTCCGAGGCGGGCTCTGTGGACAGCGCACTTGCGGCTGACAGGTCCTCCAAC
>CAZANS010000258.1:0-3852 GCA_964486565.1 uncultured Victivallales bacterium | reverse complement strand
AGAATCTGGCAACATTGAACCATCACAATGTATATATACTGCTTTATGATCTTTTTTTAACATATTGCTGCGAAAAGATTATCTATTCAAATAACATTAATATTCAATAGACGTCTTGTTTTTGTACCAAATAGGTACACGATCAATTTTTGGACTATTAATAAACCACATATCATAGTTCATGGCTTTTTATAAAACATTTCTCGATATTGGTTGCGAAATTTATACGATTATCGGTATTGACTTGAATTATTTATCATATTTGATATCGTAGTTGAAAAATGTTGTTTTTTTTTCAATTTGAGAAATTGTATTTAAACAAATATTAAGAAGCGTAAAGGAGATCGAATATGGCCCGAAGCATTAGAGTATTCGACGTTTTAGTCGCATCGCCACAAGATGTGGCAGAAGAGCGCGAAAGACTTGAGACCGTCATCAACGAGTTGAATGGGGCTTGGCAGGATAATCTTGAAGTGCGACTAAATTTGATTAGATGGGAGACCCACACATACCCAGGATTCGGCGTAGATGCCCAAGATGTCATAAACAAAGAGCTGCCTGACACCAATGACGTCTTCATTGGCATTCTGTGGTCACGAGTTGGTACTCCGACGGGCAGGGCAGAGTCGGGCACTCTCGAAGAATTCGAACGCGCCTACGCCCAATGGAAAGGTGACCCTAACAGCATCAAGCTCTTGATTTACTTCAAAAAGGCAAACATCAAATTCGATGACATCGATCCGGAGCAGTTCTCAAGGGTCCGGGATTTCAAGAATTCCTTGCCAGAGAAAGGCGGATTCTACTGGGAGTTCGATACATCAGATGCCTTTGAGAAAAACTTGCGCAAGCACTTAACACGACTCGTCCAGGACCTCTCTAAAAGCCCTGAAGATGGGAACCGGCAAGCGATTGTCGTAGCGCCCACAACAACTCCCGCCGAATACGAAGAAGAAGAAGGCCTCTTTGACCTTGTCGATCAATGGTCGAACGGCATGGATGTGATAACTGGGATCATTGAGACGTTTACTAGCTCAATGATTGAACTTGGGGAAGCTGTGGGTGCTAATTCAACAAAGATCAATGATCTGGATATTCCCAATAATCCCTCCCGAAAGGCTGAAGCGAAACGCTTAATCAACTCGATGGCTAATCAGCTTGACCTCTTCGCAAATATCCTCCTACCCGATACACCAGTACTAGATGAGGCGTTTGGGGAGGCAACAAGAGCACTGGACAAAGCCATCGAACTCGCTCCTGACTTTGGCCAAGATGGTATCGAGAACATATGCTCTGCTAGGACGAACCTCGTCGCGTTCGACGAATCAATTAGGGGATCTATGGAAGCGATTAAACAGATGAAGGAAATAATTCAGGGCCTGCCGCGCGTTACCACTCATTTCAACCGTGCCAAGCGGAAGTCCGCCGATGCTATAGCCAGCCTCTATCAGTGCCTTTCTGAGGCTAGGACGCAGATGGAATCCACTCGGTCCTTAATTGAGAAGCTCTGTGAAGGCACATAGCAAACCGATACATACGGACGGACGGAACCTTCTGCATCCGTCGGTTATTGGTAGGCCGTTAGGCGGCAATATAGTGGATGGCTTTTGGCATCATCAGTAAATTTAAGACAAGTAACGAATTGGATATAGGAGAGAGGTAGAAGTGTCGAACGATTACTGTTATGGATTTATATGTTTTGTTCCGCTTGATGCAAATGCTCCAAAGTTTTTTGGGTTTTCCGAATTTCTGGCCGGGCTAGCGCTCATGGTGCTGGCATGGACGATAGCAGACGTGCGCTACCGTTTTCGAGTTAGAACCACACCGCTACCACTTCAGAAAACAACCTTCTATGTGGTAGGAGCCGTTGGTGTGTTGACACTCTTGACCGACCTATGGCGTGCGGAGCAATGGCTGGTTCCACGAGGAAATCTAATGACACCATCAGGATGGCAGGCCTTATTAGGGGGGCTTTTCCTCCTGACGTTTCTATCATGGGCGTGGTTCGCTTTCATTCGACCTCCTGTCTACGGAAAGTGGAATTTCGAACGCTATGCTCAGGCTCTATATCGTGCCATCATCAAGGGGTCTCCTACTGAATTGTCGGTCATAGCAGATGAATTTGCGCGCTCGGCGAAGTCTTTGATTCGCTACACCACGGAAATAGACAAATACCGCAGGCACGAAGTGGAAGACGAAAAGCCACCAAAAAATCCACCGAAGGTGACGGCCTACGCCAACGACATGTTGCTTCTGATTGCTGACAAGAGGTTCTGCCGAGCAATTATCGGGTCGTCCCCAGGTACTGCACTGGCCATTTTCCATGAGATTGGAGAGATGAAGAAATACGACATACAAGTACATGTCTTCGCTAAGAACATAGTAACAGAGGCCCTGGCGAACAAAGACTCCTTCCTATTCCATGAAACCGAAGGCTACGAATCCGGCTTGATCGGTTTTCACAAACCGCTGAGCCAAGCCATGTTCTCTAACTTCAAGATGGTTGATGCCATAGGAACTCTTCTGGATCCAGACATATGGGAGCAGGGGAAGTGGGATGCGGATCAGTGGAAAGCTTACTGTCGCATGGTGCTGATGACCTTTCGCAACTACGTGGAGGGTGGGTTTTGGGGCCACTCCCCCGTGCTGTACCGTGCGAAGAGTTATATACAACGCGCTGCATTCGGCCTCTACAAGATCAATGGGGTCGCGGACAGCACTTGGGATGAAGGTGAGCAGGCTATACTTCGTGTCGTCGTTGAGTTCATCAGGGATGCCATCGAGATTCTCGAAAAAAAGAAGGTGCCTGAGGATCTCAAGTTACGTATTCGCGAGACACGTGACATCGGAACCTTCTACGATCACATAGCCAGTATGATCTTCGAAGTTATATTTTCAGCTTCCGCGGTGAGGTCTCCGGTCGATTTATGTTGGGGGGTTCAACACAATTCCGTCTGGAGTGATCTGTTCGGCTTCAGCACACTGAATGGAGCCGCAGCTAAAGTTGTGAAGTTCAAGGTGCGCCGTCTTATTTACAACGAGGTCGCCGAGATGAAGCGCTTCCCAAATTTCAAGGGCGCCAAGATTCTGGGCTTCTGCTTGAACGTGATGGGCCTTACCGTCACCAACAAGACCCACTATCGAGACAACAAAGCGCTTCAGAAGGTAATCTTATCATGGACAAAGAAGAACTACGCATGGCTGCACTCCTACAACCCACGGGTGGCCGAGGCGTGCTTGGTGGACGGCATCACCTATGACACCGAAAACCAGAGGCTGGTCAGGACGTACCCAGTAGAAGGTTTGAGGCGTGAGCCCCGATACGATTACTTCGACTTGGACTCACCGTCACCTGAAATGGAGAAACTCAAGAGTGGAAATCCGATAAGGAACAATTATAAAAAGACCAACAGGTCGCTGAAGCACAGAAAGAAGCTGCTGAATTGTGGGAGAAGATTGGGAAGGAGTAGTTCTTCTTCTTAGCGTTTTTTAATCTTTGTCTAACGTGGTGGATAAGAGGACAAATTTTCCGAGGTCTTAAAGTTGGTCAGAAAGATTCTTAGTCGCAACTATTAATATTTAAGATATAAACACATTTTCATTCTTGCATTTCATAAATTATATATAATTTTATTGTGAAATTAACTTCTTAGAAATATTGGGTAATTTATTTCACAGTGTATAATTTGTATTGATTGCAAAATGATTACAACGATCTTATTTTTAAAGCAATAGTTGATTATTGGCGCGATGGCATGCAACTTGCTATCTAACAGTTTATCTGTCGTGCTTAATAGCACAACGGTATTTTCTGGCAACATAGAACGTTAATATAAAAAATAGATTTTTTTAATA
>CAZANS010000257.1:0-3864 GCA_964486565.1 uncultured Victivallales bacterium | reverse complement strand
ATCACAAAATCCGCCGACAGCACAAACACTCCCTTTGCGGGGCGTAAAAATTGGCACCGTACTCGCAAGTTTTACATTGCTGCTCCGATGAAAAGGTTTTCCCGTCATAATTGCTCACCCAATAACGCAGTTGGATCTCAAAAAGACTGTAGATGGAGCAAGGCTTTTGGAATATGTGTCGGGGGAAAGGGCTTCAGGAGGCAGATCCGGATTCCTTAGCCTTTTCCGCCAAGGAGAGCCTTCTCTGAAAATCGCCTTTGCTGAAGGCAGACTTCCAGCGTTTCATTATTATCCATCCGCCGAAATGCAGGATGTTGTTGCGCCAGCCCCTTTGCCATTTGCGCCATCCATATTGGAGATTCCAAAAAGAGAAGACCAGCGCGGGAAATATCATTATGTCCAAGCCTACGAAAAACATCGACCGGAACCGGTAAAAGCGGCTCATCAGTATCTTCACCGCATGATGCATCTCTTCCGGCGTCATCGGGCTGTCGGGGACGAAAAGAGGGAAATTGCCGTCGTAGTATTCCCATCCGATGTGGCTCCTGTCGAAGATCCTTCCCTCATTGCTCAGGCGCTGTGTCAGCTCCGTGCCGGGAAGGGGGACCGGAAGGAGTATCTGGATCGTGTCGAGCTTCGATTTCCTTATAAACGACAAGAAATGCCCTATGCGTTTGTCGAACGGGATCTTGAGCGCTGCCCCAGCGGAGGTCGGATAACCGAAGATAAACATGCCGTGAACCAAGAAGCCAGCCTTGTGGTAAATACGGGCCAGAGCTATCATGTCCTCGGCCTTGGTCTTTTTGTTCATCGCCTCGAGCTCTTCGGGGATCGGAGACTCAAACCCGATGCACACAGTGTTTATATTTGCCTTCCTCATTGCCTCGAGAAGTTCCGAGTCCCTGGCTCTGTCCAGCCTGATCTGGACGGTTATGTCGAACTTGCTCTTGGTAGCCTCCTGATAGTCGGCAAGCATTCCGCACAGCCGAAGCGTCTCCTGCCTGTAGTGCCCGAAAAGATCGTCAACGATAAAGAACTTTCTCCCGTCGTGCTTTTCCAGGACGGAGGCAAACTGCCTCAGCACTCTCTGGGCGGAGGCCGGACGGGGTTTGCCTTTCACTGTGCAGAACTCGCAGTCCATGCCGCATCCGCGGATCCAGCCTATGGGGAAGATCTTTATGTTTGCGTACCGCACAAGATCGAACCTCGGAAGCGGAAGATGGTCGAATTCTTTAATCTGCGAGCGCTTCGGTGTCATGGCAACCTTACCGTCGGAAAGGTAGGCTATGCCACGGATCCCATCGACAGGAAGGCCGTTTTCAAGTGCTTCCAGCAGCTCGCGGATCGTCTCTTCACCCTCGCCGCCGACGATATAGTCTATGCCGTTCTCAAGGCCGTCCTTTATGTTTTCCCCGATGAAATGCTGCCCTCCGGCAATCGTGACGACACCTTTGTCTCGGTAGACCGCAGCGAGCTTGAGAAGTCTGGGGATCGTGCTGCTGAGCCCTCCATACAGGCCGACCGCGTCCGCAGGCCTGATTCCCTGGAGCATGTTGTGGTCTGGCAGCTTGTTATCGGCGCTCGGCCCGGGGCTACTGAAGTTGTTCTCGTCTATCATCTCGACTTGCCAGCCCGGCATTTCACTTATCTGGGTCGCCACGGAAACAGGGCCAAGCGCAGTCGTCTTGCTGGCGATCCTGGAATATATGTTGAACGCTGGGAATGCCGGCGCGATCATCCTGAAAAATTTAATGCCGCCTCGTCTCATTTAAAAAATTACTCCGTTCAAATTTTGAAATTTAACTGCTTCATTTAGGTTTAAAGGTGGACAACGACGAATGGGCAGCAGGCTCAATGGATTCCGGCTTCTTGAGTGAGAGAGGTGACGAAGCTCTTTATCCCCTCGATGGATTCATTCCCTTCTGCGAGAGCCTGGATTCTGCGGACGATTGCGCTGCCTACCACGACACCGTCAACGCCTGTCGAGCTGGCGGCCCCAACATGCTCCGGGGTTGATATCCCGAAGCCTACGACGATTGGCAGTAGCGTGACTTCCCTGATGGCTGACACACGGTCGGCGAACCCCGCGGAGAATGTAGCCCCTTCGCCAGTTACCCCCTCCTTTGAGACATAGTATATGAATGATGATGCCGAGGATGTGAGCAAGGGGTATCTGTCCAGAGGCGTGTTTGGGGCGATAAGGGATATATTTGGAAGCCCGGCTTTTTCCATTGCCACGCGGTAGCTCAGACCGGGGGCGCATTCGTCGTCAAGCCCCTCTGGCGGCAGATCCAGCGGAAGTATGGCATTTATACCCGAAGCGACAGCCCTCTCGCAGAAATTTGCGAAATCAGTATTTGCCCCGTAGGATACCGGGTTCATGTATGTGAAGAGCACCAAAGGCAGCCTTGGGAGCTTCTTGCGAATCTCGCAGGCAAGGTCGAGGACTTTGCATGGGGTCATTCCTGCCTTGAGTGCTCTTGCCGCAGCGAGTTGGTTTGCCTCTCCGTCGGCCAGCGGGTCGGAGAAGGGCAGTCCCAGCTCTACGATGTCCACTCCGGCCTCTGACAGAGCGTGTACTATCATTAAAGAAGTCGAGAAGTCCGGATCCCCTGCGGCGATGTATGCTATGAAGGCCGCACGGCCTTTGGATCGGCATGCCTTGAAAGTCTTGGCGATAATATCCAACTCTGTCACCCCAATGTCATCTCATCAGTTTTGAAACGTCTCGAAACACAGGATGAGCCGAGCCCTTCATGAGCATGAAGACTGCAGACTCGACCGAGAGCGGGTATGCTCCCGCCATCGAGGCAGCATCCATGCTTGTCAGCATGTCGGATTCTTTTCTAGAGTTCACCGCGTCGCGAAGTATGGCGGTGCCGTAGCCTGATTCGAGGCAGTCCAGCACTGTCTGCAGAACACATACATGGGCCTCTATCCCGGCGATCAGGACAGTCTCTCTTTTCTTGCGGGCAAGCTCCTTGCGAACCTCAGGGCAGCCGAGGCATGAGAAGGTGTTTTTCTCGATCACCGGCAATGCGGACGAGAAAATGGCCGAAAGCTCGCCGACCGTGGAACCCAAACCCTTGGGGTATTGCTCGGTGACTATGACATCCACCCCGAGAAGCGACATCGCCTGAAGCAGTATCTTTTGGCGGGAAATAATTTGTGCTGCCTTCTCTGGCATTGCCTCGACAAGCCTTTCCTGCATATCCACAAGGATCAGCACAGTCGTCTGGGGTTTTAGGCTTGGGAAGGAGCCGACAACGCGCCGACCCGGAGTGTCGTCTCGAATATCCATCTTTAGGCCGATCACGGGGATGCTTTTCTCTTTTCAATGATGGATTTGATCGTCGCGGTGAATTCAGGCAGCTCGAAGTTTCCCTTGTGCATCACGCCGTCACACACATCCTCGACTTTCTGAAACTCGTTGAAGGAGGCAGCCAGTCCTGTAAGTGCGATCACCGGTATGTCTTTGTACTTGGCGTTATCCTTCATGTACTCTATGAGTTCCCATCCGGTCCTCACAGGCATCAGAAGATCTATAATGGCCAGCGCAAAATCCGGATCCTCCTCCAGCGAGGATATGGCATCGTCACCATTGCCAACCGCCACCGGCGTGTAGCCTTCGGATGTGATCACCTTCGAGTAGAAATCACGCAACAGCGAATCGTCGTCAACTATAAGTATCCTTTTTGCCATGCCGTTTCCAATGCAATTTCAGGTTATATGTCTCAAACACGAGCCGCGACGGGCTCAACAGTTTCCAGATACCACTATAATCTATCATGAAGTAAGTATCATTTCAAGGGCTTCCAAGAAAAAAATACGTGAATAGAACATTTCTGGAGAAATTTTATGTTG
>CAZANS010000256.1:0-3907 GCA_964486565.1 uncultured Victivallales bacterium | reverse complement strand
GCCACTGATCGACGTTGACAACCGCTTCGACATTGTAGGTCAGGACTTCAATCTTGTTTTCTTCCCTTATCTTGTCCAGCTTCTCCTTTTGGTAGGGTATTGATGCGTCGTAGATGTAGAACTCGACTTTTGCCCCCTCGATCCACATGACGCAGCCGTCCTCGGCGAGCAATGCCTGATGTCTTGTTGTGGAGATTTTCTCCGGCGGCAGGCCAACGCTGTCGAAGTAGTGTATGAGATCAAGTAGACTTCGTTCCTCTAGCGGCTCGGGCAATGTGGCGCAGGATGAAAGAAAGATGCCCATGATGAATACAGGTATCGCAAGAAAGAAGACGTGTCGGCCTGTGATTTCCCCGATTTTCACAATGGCTCCTTTATGTAGATCATACATGGCTTAAGATTTTTCTTGCCGTTTAAGGCGGTGCAGGTCCTGCCGTGATCCCTGCAAACATATCTGAACCTGTTTGGCGGCCTCCATGCCCAAAGACAGTGGAAACCGACACGAAGACCTGAATTTAACATGGGAAATCATTTGTGCAAGCGGTGTTTTGAAATTGGCTCATAGGAAAACAGTTGACCGGCTCTTTCTCTGAGGCAGGTGATATTTGCGGACATCCCGAACTCTGGTCTTAGGTTCCTGTCCTTTCCGCAGCCGAGCTCGAGTCCTTCCCCCGGCTGGTTGTGGTCGTCGGAGCCGTTTGTGAAGAGCAGCGGAAGGCTCGAGATGGTCAGTGTGGCAGAGATTCCGATGTCTTGAGCAGCCTCGGAGGTCAGCGCAAGGTTGTATTCACGGCGCATGCAGTCGAAGAGGTCGGTCTGCGGGATTCCTGTCTCAGGGCATATCCCGTTTCTCCACCCGTCCACTTCGATGCTCTGGAGCCCCACGGACGCGAGATGCCCTATCAGCGTCTTCAACTCCTCATTCCCCAGCCCCTCCTTGGTGCGCAGCTCAGTGGGGTGGGAGAGCCCTGGGAGGCCTCCCCATTGCAGCACTCGCCAGATAAATGATTCAGGCGACAAGTCCATGTCCATGTCCAAAGGCTCGTTCAACTGGTTGTTGCGGGTGGTGTAGCGGGCCTGGAAATCCTTCACGTCGGAGGCCAGTCCTGCCTTGCGAAGCTCGCATCCGTACTTCTGCCACATTGCCACGCTTATGTCGCCCTTCGTTGACATCCCGTTTCGCAGGAAGGAGTCAATGTCTTTCTTGGTGATTTCCGCCTTGAAGTTAAGCTTTTCAAAGCATTCGGGGATTTTTGCCGTCATTGTCTCGAGCTGTTTTTTTTTCGCTTTTCTAATCGGCTCGATGACGGGTTCGGGCGAGTTCGCCTTGAGCATGCTCCGGAATTTCCCGCTATTTGGGAAGTGCGCGATGATCTCGACTCCCGGCCGGTCCGTGTAGAACTCGATGCCGGGGATTACCTCGACCCCGAAAATCTCCCCGGCGACAAGGGCCTCCTCCTGCCCGTCAAAAACATCGTGATCCGTGATTGAAATTGCTTTCATCCTGCGGCGGTATGCCTCGAAGACCTTGTTGGCGGGGGAATAGTACCCGTCTGAACAGAAGGAGTGGCAATGCAGGTCTATCTCGCATGTCGAGTTCATGTCGGGCTTGTACTCGCTGGCGATGATCCCGGCTGCTTGGAGTCGCGTCTCGGGGGATATGCGAGAGTCGTCAATCAGGAGGAGGGCATCTTTCAGAGACCTGCTCATTCCTCGACGATGCTCTTTTCCATCGCAGCGACAAATATGCTGCCGAGATTATGAGGTGTTTTCTCGAAAGCGAGCTTTGCCTGTAGGAACTGCTCCTTCTCCCTGTAAAGAAGACCCTGGAGCAGAAATGCATTGTCGGTAAGATCTTTGTTCTCGGGCGCGTTGACAAGCGACTCGGCCTTGGCGTGACCTTGAAGCTGAGGTTTCAACCTCTCGAAGGATGCCAACTCGGATGACAAGCTCTCGAGGTTCTCCTTGAGCATGCCTCCGCCTGCGGTGATCGCGGCGGCATCAATCTGTTGCTTTGCCAAGGATGTCTGGCCCTTGAAAAGCAGGGGGGCTATCTGAGTGGCGACTTTCCGCAGTATCTCCTCTGGGTTCTCTGCCTGCTGCCCGGCGTCTGGAGCATCAGATGCGTGAATCTCGGGGATTCTCGACTTTATCCGGTCTATGATAACCATGCGCCTTGCCATGGTTTCCTCGGCCAGCTCGCCGTCATACTCAAGAAACAGTCTTATTGCCTCGTCATGCTTTTCTGTATCTAAGAGAGGCTTTGCCTGATTTGTCAAGCGGGAGATGACTGCTTCCTGCGAATCGTCAGTGCCGGTCTGCCGGGTGCGAGTCGGCTTTGGCCGGGTATCCGATCTTGCAGGGGAGGCGGGTGGAGAGGGCGACTGCGACTTCTTTTCACCGACCGCCTTGGGGTCTATCCCCTGCCTTCTCAGCAGCTCCATCTGTCTCTCGTAGGCAGATTCGGAGTCGGCGAACCCCCTCTCCATGGCTGGGCTGGGGGCAGTCCTGCTAGGTTTTTGTTTTGGCTTGCTGGAATTTATTATAACGAAGGCTATGGCGATTGCTGCCACGAGTGCAGCGACTGAAATAACTATTACGACCGGGGTGTTGTCGTTCTTTTTCCTTGTCGTCGGTTGTTTTCCCTCCGCCGCGACGTGATCCTTTGCCGCAGGTTTGCCACGGCGCTTTTTCTTCCACCTCTTGTCCATCGTGGACAGGCTGGATTTCGCTATAGGCTTGATTGTCTTGTGGGCTGAGGTTCTTCTTCCCCCGCCGGGGGGATCGAGAGCCTCTGCGCGTTTGATTGACTGCGTTAGGTCGCCGGGACTCATCCCTACAGGCTGGTGATGCCCGGTCATTCGTAATGCCGAAGGGAAGTTGAATGGAATATCGGAAGGACGGACTTGGTTGGCAAGCAGTATGTCAATATGCGTGAGCACCTCGTCCCATGACCCAGGTCTCAAGGATATGTCCGGGGACATCATTAACTGGACAAGGACTGAAAGCCCATGAGGGGCTTCAGGCAGGAGGTCTGACAAAGAAGGAGTCAATGTGGATGCGACAAGCTCCGGGGGGACACCCTCGTTCGGGTTGCTGCCAGTGCATAGATAGAAAAGGATCCCCCCCAGCGAGTAGATGTCACATGCAGGGGTGTCTGCTATGCCCTCGTTCATGAACTCGGGGCTTATGTAGTGGTAGTCCCAGATGTTGAACCCTGACTCCAGAAGCGGCAGATCCGCAAGCAGGTGCGAAGACATACCGGTATTCTTTATCCGGATGTTAAAGCCCGGGTTCATCCATATGTTATCCGGAATGAGGCACTGATGGAGGACTCCGTGCTCGTCCCAGAGGAACTTCAGGCAGCTCGCGACATTGCGCACCACTCGCAACGCGCTGTAGGTGTCCATCGGTCTGTCATTCACTATTGAGGAAAGCTTGACGGCATCAGCCTGGTAGTCGAAGACAAAAAAGGCTTGAGGCGAGATGCTGTGGGACAGCAGCGCCGGTAGCTCAGGCCGGTTAAGAGAGCTGCTGGATATCACCGCATCGGCAAATGATGAGATGTCCGAGATCCCTTTAAGGAAAAAAATTGTCGGTATGTGCAGGGCAAGGTTGTTCGGCTGAGCCGCAACCTCATAGGCCGTCCATAAAGCAGAGGTCGAAATCACACTTTGCACGACATAGCTGTCGAACTCGCTGCCTTTCTCAAGCAGTTGATCCGGTACGATCTGCAATGCACCGCAGTAGGGGCATTGTATTATGTCCCCGACATACTGGAGGTGTATGCTGATGTCGCCCTGGCAACTTGAGCATTTAATGCTGATCATCATTGGCCGCACCACAATTAATCAATGTCAACCATTTCCCGAAATAAAACAAATCCTCAATCCTTAGCGATCATCAC
>CAZANS010000255.1:0-3912 GCA_964486565.1 uncultured Victivallales bacterium | reverse complement strand
TTCCTCGACATTCCCGAGTGTCTGACCGCTCAGAAGAACCGTGGCATCCTCCGACTTAGGCTTGTTCCCAGTCTCAAGATAGGCCTCAAGATCCTTCCTCATTACAACAACAGCCTTCCCGTCAGCAGGCAAAAAGGGATAGCAGGAAAATGGAGTGGTCTCTAAGACACGCTTTGCCGAGTCAGTTGACATCTCGGTGAGCACAACCGGGTTCTTGGTGCAGAATGCCCCGATCTCGATCCCGCGCCATATCGCAAGATTGCGCGACTGCCCCGAGACGTTTAGGCGGTGACCCTCATTCTCCAGCGCCGCATCGTCGAACCCGAGCTTGCCTGCGAATCTCGCGCTTAGCGCCTGACTGATGATCGTGCCGAGCATCAGTGCGGGAAGCATGCTGAACTGGTGGGTCATCTCGAACACGATCAGCACAGAAGTCACCGGAGCCTTGGATACAGACGCGAAACAAGCACTCATCCCCACCGCAGCAAGAATCACATGGTCAGAAGGCCCCAGCGGAAGCCACAGGCCGAACACACCTCCCGTGAAAAAACCAAACATCGCCCCGATAAACAGCGTCGGGAAGAAAAACCCCCCTATGCACCCAGTACCGTAGCATAGGATAGAGGCAAGCAGCTTCCCGATCGCAAGGACAAGCGCCAGGCGCCAGCCCAAGCCATTGACAAAAGCAGCAGAGAGCGTCTGGCTGCCCACCCCGAATATGCCTATCTCTCCGTATGTCAGATAGATCGCAGAGCCGATCGCCCATACTGAAAGACCTCCCACAAGTGGTCTTGCCAAGACCGGGATTTTGCTCCCATTGACCACATTGCGCAGCTTCATGGCATATACATGGAACATAATGCCCGCAACGGACGATAATACGGCAGCTACAGGCACAGCAATATAGAGGTGCCATGAGGGTTCTCCAACAGCCTCCATCTGGAATGCAGGGTTCGCGCCGATGAGCCAATGCACGAGCAGCGCGCCGGTGACCGAGGCAAGCATCACGGCTCCTAAAAATCGGCTGTTGAAGTCCCCGATTATCTCCTCCAGCATGAAGCTGATGGCGGCAAGAGGCGTGTTGAACGCGGCGGCAAGACCCGCCGCCGCACCGGCAACTACCGCGCGGCGGCGTTTGCGCCGGTGGATACCCATCAAACCGGCCACGCCTGAGGCCGCCCCCCCCCCGATGTACATCGTAGGAGCCTCGCTGCCAAGGCTGATCCCCCCGGCAAGGGATATTATGCCCATGAAAAATTTCGACACCACCGGGCCAGCAGGCAGATAGCCCATCTCTTTCCAGTAAGACAGCTTCAACTGCGGTATCCCGCTCCCACCGGAGGTCCTGGAGACCTTTGTCAGGACAACTCCCATAAGAAGGCATGACACGACGATGGTCGCAAGGCTACCCAGCAGGAATACCGAAGTCCCCTGGCTGTCCAGCCATGACCAAAGGCATTGGAACATCCAATATATCGAAGCAATGAATAAAATTGCTGAAAGCCCCCCGGCAAGCCCGAATACAACCGACTGCACCGGCAGCCTTATCTGTGTAGGGAGTCGAGAGAGCACCCTGTTAAAAAAAGCCCAAAGCCTGTATCTATTTGATTCTTTTCCAACCATGCTAGCCATAGTGCCGCTAAACTACAGGCGAAGGCAAGTAAAACAAACTCCATATCAGAAAAAACAGAACAAAAAAAATTGAAAATCAATCATGATGCTGTAATGTCAATACAGATAGGATTGCATGCCCGGCATTCGTGTCGCCGGAAAGATATGATCGTAAAAAAAGACCTGGAGGTTGCGAAAGATGAGGCTCGACAGTCATTTTACTCTGCTGTTGACGACAGCCGTCCTTCTTCTTGCTCCCTTTGCTGTATGCTCCGAGGATCTTGCCAAGATGATAGAGAATACCGAGGCCTTCCCGGAGGTCGCCGCCGATAACTTCATTACCCAGGCTCGTCGGCCACTCTTCAAGTGGACGTCGGATACCGAAAAGGAGACCGCACACTATCCAGCATACATTAACAGCCCAAAGCTGGAGTTCCTCGGATTCAAGATATGGGATGCCAACATCCGGTTCCAGGAAGGCAAGCTTTCCTCCATGGACTTGTCATTGTACAACCGAGGTGACGCGGGGCAGATCTCAGACGACAAGTTCGAGGAAATCGTCAAGTCTGTCGAGCAGAAGGTCTCCGAATGGATGGATGTCAAACACCAGGAAGGTCAAAGGCAAAGACTCCCCAAAAATGTCGGATGGATACAGAACATGAGCTGGCAGAAGGGCTCGCTCGAGGCCGCGATGAAATGGAGCTCCTCCAAAGTCAAGGGCTCCAGGGATGACCGACCGGAATTCCTCGAGCTGACCATAGCCGCGGCGGGCAGGGAAAAACCAAAGGTCTCCGGCAGCGGCTTCGAGACACAGAAGGATGTCGTCCAAAACCTCAAGGACAACATCAAAAAAGAGGACAACGGCGATGTCTGGCTGGAAAATGTCCCGATGGTTGATCAGGGGCAGAAGGGATACTGCGCCGTCGCGGTGATCGAAAGAATCCTCCGGTACTACGGGCAGGAGATAAACCAGCACGTAATGGCTCAGTTGGCCGATTCCTCCGCAGGGGGGGGGACTCAGACAGAACATATGATGGCGATGCTGAAGAGGGCGGGGACAAAATTCAGAGTATCCGTCAAGGAACATATGAAAAGCAGCAACAGCCTTGAACTGCAAAGGGAAATGGAGAAATATAACAAGTTCAGGAAAAGGAAAAAATTGCCGCAGATAACACCATATAACGGTTTCGAGCAGAACTACATGCAGGTTAAGCAGGATTTCCCTGCTTTCAGGGAGTACAAGGTGGATGGGGAGAAAACTGACTTTAAAAAGTTCAGGAGGGAACTGGTGTCCTCAATAGGGCAGGGGGTTCCCTTGGTCTGGGGGGTGATGCTCGGCCTTTGCGAGGAGGAAAAGCTCAACCCGCAGGCCTTCGGGGGGCACCTGAGGCTTATAGTAGGCTACAACGAGAAGACAGACGAGATCATATTCAGCGACACCTGGGGTGCCGGGCACGAGGCGAAAAGGATGGACTGGGGAAATGCCTGGGCCATCACCACCTCATACTCCAATGTGTTCCCCAGGAAGTAGATTTTTTTGCAGGATGAATTTCCATGACTTTTGAGAGCGTTCTGGTCAACACTTTTTATTTCCTTGCGATAATCAATCCTGTGAGCAAGATATCCATCCTGTCTGTGTTTAGTTCCGAGAGGAAGGATTTGCGGGAGGTCTCCTTGAAGTCAACGCTTGTCGCCTTCGGCATACTTGCATTGATAATTTTTTTCGGGGATTTTCTGATGAAGCGAGTTTTCCGTCTGGATCTTTTCGCCCTTCAGATTTCGGGGGGGATTGTGCTGGCATGGGTCGGCTTCAACGCCCTCAGCAAGGGGGTCTTCTTCGAGGTCGGCACCCACAACCGTTTTGCGGATCTTGCGATTGTCCCTCTTGCCTGCCCGATGATCGCCGGACCGGCCACAATCGCGGCGGCCCTGACTTTCGCAATACGCGGCGACAAGGCGGTGCTTATAGTCTCTATAGTGCTGGCATTGCTGCTCAACATGTTGCTTATGTTTGCGTCCGCCTCGATTGGAAACGCACTGAAACGCTTCAATATCCTCGGCGCACTCATCCGGATAACAGGACTCTTCGTCATGACCATCGGGACTCAGATGGTCTTCGATGGATATATATCATGGCAGGAGTCTCAAAGCAGCGAGGATGCCAGTCAGGTTGCAAATATCACACATCTTGATCACCTGTGAAGAGCCTCTCAGTCTGAGAAACGGAGAAACGGTGAAACGGTGAAATCCTAAGAGCCAGTTTCAAAACTCCGCGTGAACCGCGTTGGGAGCGCAGGCGCG
>CAZANS010000254.1:0-3935 GCA_964486565.1 uncultured Victivallales bacterium | reverse complement strand
AATGAGGATGGAGACATGGTGCAATACGGTAACCCGGAGGGTTAAATCTCAAAAAATCTTTCTAACCCAATAAGGTGAAAAGAAAGAGATATAGTCTTAACGTGTTATATACAAATATGTTAACTGTCATTTTTGAGATTTTGACGTTTGATACTTTGGAAAGAGGCTTTATATTAGCTGCATGACAACAGATCCGTGGATAAATTCGTTCAAGGAGGCCTGGGGAATGCTGGTGGATGTTCCTCTGCCGGGTTTTCTTGGCTCTGCTTCTGACTCGGATGGAGACGGCCGGGAGGTTCCGGCGTGTTTCCCGATAGTCGGTGCGGCGCTGGGTCTCGGTGCCTACTCCTGCGCATGGTTCTTGTGTGCACTTCTCCCTGCCAGGACGGCAGCGGCGATGGTAGGCTCCGTGGGGTTGGTGCTGTTTCTGGAGATCGTGGTGTCCGGGGGGAATCTGGCGGTGCTGTCCAAGATCATCAGCCTCAGCGGCAAAAAATCACGTGACGGCGAGACTGTCCTGGGCTCCACCTTCAGCTCGGCGCAGATGATCTATCTGTCGCTCTACCTTCTGAAGATATTCTCCTTCGCCCTTTTGCTGCTTTACGAGAGGACATCATGGCTGATCATCGCCTATACCATGGCTTATCTTGTTAGGTCTCAGCTTGCGACCTCCGCAGGGGGAGGTGGATCCGATGCCCTCATACTGGTGAGGAAGGAGAAATATGCAGTCAGGCTGCCTTGGGTCATAGCTTTGGCGATATCTTTCTTCGTCGCTGGCTTCCATTTTTTCCCCGCTGTGATACTTGTTGCGGTGCTGGCATATTTCATGATATTCAGGCTACGCAAGATTGTGATGGACAAGTTTGGGGCGATGACTTCCGAGCTGATCGGCGCGGGAGGTGCGTTTTCAGAGCTGGTGTTTTTGCTGATCGGGGTGATGCTGCTGGTCAGGAACTGAATATTTGGGTGCCTTGGTCCTCAAACAAATCTAACCGGGAAATTATATGGCACAGTTTAGCGAGCCAAAGCTATATCCGATGTATTTCAAGCCGATATACAAGCGGATAATGTGGGGTGGTGATCTGATGGCCAGGCATCTCGGTCGCAAGCTTCCCTCGGGGCGCGACCCGGTAGCAGAGTCATGGGAGCTTTGCGACCGGGAAGGCGACGAGAGCGTGATAGCCAACGGTGAGCTGAAAGGCCAGACTCTGAGCTCGCTGCTGAAGGATCACGGAAGACAGGTGGTCGGCAAAAGCTTCGTCAAGGGGGCCAGATTCCCTCTGCTTGTGAAGATCATTGATGCCGGCCAACGCCTTTCGCTACAGGTGCATCCCGACGAGGAGGCCTGCAGGCAGCTCCCCGGTGCCGAGCCAAAGACAGAGATGTGGTACGTGCTTGCAGCGGAGACCCATGCAAAAATTTTTGCCGGACTGAGCCTGCATTGCACGATGTGGCAGTTCATAGACAAAATCAGAACCGACGCGGTAGAGCCCTGCCTGCAGTCCTTCCAGTCTGTGCCGGGGGACGCATACTTCATCAGCTCGGGAAAGGTCCATGCAATTGACGGGGGCAATCTTATCCTAGAGATACAGCAGAACAGCAACACAACCTATAGGATTAGCGACTGGGGCAGGGTAGACGACAAGGGCGACTCGCGGGAGCTTCATGTGGACAAGGCCTTGAATTGCATACATTTCGGGGACAGGAGCTCGCCGAGGATACCCGGGGTTTCTGGCAAGGCTGCGCACAACAGGCGCTTCCCCTTGGTCAACAGGTGCCAGTTTTTCCATGTCGATTCGCTGGACTTGGTTGAGGATTGGAGCGACAGCACAGACGGGACGAGCTTCCATCTCTTTACCGCAGTTGACCAGCCGGTATCGTTGGAGAGTGCCGACGGCAAAAAAACGCCTCTGCCATTGGGAAGGACATGCCTTGTCCCGGCGGCATACGGGAAATATTCAATAAGACTTGACGGCAAGGAAGCAACTGTCGTCAAGACAACATTGTAAGGGATTTGAGATGAGTAAATTGAAATGTCCGAAATGCGAGAATGTCGAGCTTTTCGAGAAGCAGTTCGAGGGCACCCCGGTGGAGGTGTGCGATGAATGCGGCGGAATATGGCTGAACAAGGGCGAACTCAACAAGATAGCACACCCCATCTCGGGCGATATCGAGTTCTGCTCACATGAGACCTCGGGCAAGAAAAGCCCCTCGGGGCTTGAATGCCCAGTATGCAAGGGAGTGCAGCTTGTCAGGGCCAATTTCATCGAGTTCTCCGACATCATGCTTGATGTATGCCTGGAGTGCCATGGGATCTGGCTTGACAAGGGAGAGCTTGAGGCAATTAACACGGAGATTGACGCTCTTGCCAAAATCCCGGAGTCATGGGACCACAGGGTTATGGCCTTCATCTCCAAACTCCCCTTTTAGCCCGCTCCCCCACGCCTACAATAGGGCCAAAGCCGACAAGGCATGACAAAATGAGCAATATTCCAGAGAGGGTCTTCAGTTTTGAGAGCTGCGGCTCGCGTCTTTTCGGGGTGCTTTGCGAACCTGTTGAGAGGCGGAGTGGGCTAGCTTTGATTTTCCTTCACGGCTGGGGCTCCTACCGGATCGGGCCTCACAGGATTTTTGTGGACATGGCGCGTGCATTCGCGCCAATTGGCCTCCCCTCCCTGCGTTTTGATTTCCGTGGCCGCGGGGAGAGCGAGGGGGAAAGCGCGGATATCACGCTTCTGGACATGATGGACGACACACACAAGGCTGTGGAGGAGACCATGCAAATTCTAGGAGTAGAAGGCGTTGTCCTCGTGGGCTTGTGTTCAGGCGCCGAGGTCGCAGCAGGCGTCGCCGCGACTAACCCTAGTGTCAAGGCTGCGGTTTTGCTTTCCGCGCCGCTGCTCGGGCGTGAGACCGGCACTAGAGAGAACCTCACTGAAAGCGCAGACATGGCCAAGACCTACCTCAGGAAACTTTTCCTCAGGGGAACATGGCACAAGATCGCATCTTCCGGGGTGGACTACAAGGCGGTCTTCAGGACACTTCTCGGCAGGATGTCGCGGAGAATGACCAGCCACAAGAAGCCCGGGAATGAAAAGGAACGCGAACTAGCCGTGAAATTCGCAGATTTCCAGGGCAAGTGCCTCTTCGTCTACGGCGGCAACGACCCCATGTCCTCGCAGTCGCAAAGCGGCTACAGGCAGCTATGCTCGAAAAACGCAAACGTCACATTCCACACAATCACCGCCGCCAACCACAACTTCTATTCAGCCCAATGGGGAAAAGAACTCATTGACATGCTACTGGACTGGCTCTGAGACTTCGCACCGGGCAGGCAGCCGACAAATGACCCGCCATATCGCAGACTTCCTTCGCGGCGGATAAGTTCGCACTATCTCCCCCTACCCGTCTCCCCGTCTCTCCGCCGCCCCCCGTCGGAGTTCACGGCTTCAGCGTGAATTTAATGGTCACTCCTGTTCCTCTTTCCTTATCAATCAATAAACTTGCGAAATACGCAGATGCCAAATCCTCCATTAAACCATATTATACTCGTCAAAGCGGCTTCCGTCCGCTGATGAGGCGTACGAGAACCACGATAATTGCGATGACAATCAGGATATGGATGAACCCGTTCATCGTATTCGATGAAACAACTCCTAAAAGCCAAAGCACAATCAGCACGACTGCAATTAAATATAGCATAGTTTCCAGTCCTTTATTAAAACCTGTTTACTCAGGGCACAACCTCAACCATAAAAGCTGTCGCGGCGGACCTCCCTTTCATTGGTATTCCTTTCACCGAGACTGTATACTCGCCAAGAGCTGTATCTTTGGCTGCCGATACCCCTATCTGCACATCAGGACTGCCACCCGACCTGGCCAGGATATTCCTCGGGGTCACCTGGATCCCGTCAGCTCTGGCCTCCAGTTGCACG
>CAZANS010000253.1:0-3939 GCA_964486565.1 uncultured Victivallales bacterium | reverse complement strand
CGGCCCGCGCGTCCAGAACGACCGCGCAGGCGAAGTCGGATGCTCCCTCTCCGTCGAGGATTTCGACCTCGACAGAATCTTCAACAAGGAGGGCGTCCAGATCGTACACCTCTCGGGACTAATCGCAGCACTCTCTCCACAGACAAGCAAATTCTGCCTCGAGATCGCACGCGCAGCAAAAAAAACAGGCTCAAGAATCTCCTTCGACCTCAACTACCGCGCATCATTCTGGAAAAACAGGGAAAAGGAACTATCAGCCATCTTCAAGGAGATCGCCGCGGCATCCGACATCCTCGACGGCAACGAGGAGGATTTCCAGCTATGCCTCGGAATCAAGGGGCCCGAGGCCGGAGGAAAAGATCTAAACGCCATGATCGAAGCATTCAAGGCAATGATCAGCGCCACCTCCAAGGAGTACCCGAACGCATCAGTCTTCGCAACCACACTACGCGAGGTCGAGAGCGCAAACTCACACCTCTGGGGAGCAATCATGTCCGTCGCCGGAGAATGGCACGTCGTGCAGCCCAGGCAAATCACCATACTCGACCGAATAGGCGGCGGCGACGGGTTCGTCGGAGGAATGCTCTACGCAATACTCAAAGGCTGGAAACCAGAAAAGTGGATCCAGTTCGCCTGGGCCACCGGCGCACTCGCAACAACCCTCCTCACAGACTACGGCCAGCCCGCGGACGAGGAGCAGGTCTGGAGCATATGGGCTGGAAACGCCAGAGTCAAAAGATAAGCCAGATGTCAGTGTTCAGGAAAACAAGCTGTAAAAACTGCGGAATTCGCCGACACAGGGTCATTCGGGGCTTCCGGATGGTATTCTGATACCCTGCGTCTCATGTGAACGGTCAATTGGAATGACGGGATTTTGGCCATCTGAAATGACTGGGAAATCCCCGGTCGCGGAGATATTGCATTCCGCAGGGCGTGTTTTCTGTAGATGATGTGGTTCCTTACTGCTGTGCGTTTTGTGTATTCAGCAGTGTTTGTACTTGTCGAGCCTTTTTTACTCCTGTTTGTGTTCGCCCCGGAAGCTTCTGTCATCGACTGTCAGGCTCCATCGGCCAGAGGTGTTGATCATGTGACTTGACTGATGGATTGAGCACGGTGGTCAACCCAGCCGAACCCCCTCGGGATCCTCCTCACACGCCCTGCCAGGACAGGGCTCTTTTCCTTGTCTCGTCGCTTGCTCCTTTCCTATTGTTATTGCCGCGATCCAAAGGAAAGGATGACATCGCCACGGGAATTTCAAAGCTGGCGTGAGGAACAGCGCCAACCGCCTCATCACACGCCACTTAGGTGGAAAGCTGACGTGAGGAACACTCTTTTCCAGCCTCATATCTGGCGTGAGGAAATCTCAGAGAATCTTTCCCGGAGCCTAGAAGCTCACTGCCGAAACGGCGGCATTTCTCGGCAAGATCCAGCACCTCGTGGAGGCTTCTCACCCCCTGGGAGAGCGCTATCATCCCGGGAAACGTTTGCCCAAGCACGGTACTTGCCCGGGCGGAAATGACAGCCGCAGGAAGTGTTCATGCATCTTTTTTTTAATCCAATCATAAGACCTATCCTTATAATGTCCTTAAATACAGCAGGATACATTGCAGGATATTTACGATGAGTAAACAGGGAAGAAGATGCAATCAATCAAAAATCTCCCCGAAAAAGGAACTTTTTAAGGAAATTCAGCAAGAAAATCACGGAATCAAAGACCGAAAGAAGGAAAAACAAGAAAGCCGCCCCGTCATTTCAGATGGTCGAATTCCCGTCATTTGAACCTGCCATCCACACCATCATCGCAAAAATACAAGGCCGTCACATATATGCTCGGGAGAAAGAAGAACTTCATGCTCTATCTGGACAATCCCGATCTGAGGATGGACAACAACCCGGCTGAACGCGCACTCCGCGCATTTCCCGGAGGAGTCAAGGATGGCCAGGTGCCCTCACTGCCCCGCCCTCGTGTGGATTGACGAGCTGAGGCAGGTCGGGGAGACGGAGCCGGGAGCCGAAGTTACCGGGATGTCCGGGCGGGAGAACGGGGAAGGGGAAAATGCCGATCAGGAGATCGGCGTTCCAATGGGGGGAATACAATGCCGGTCGGCATACCGGCGTTCCGGCGTGAAACGCAAATGAATCGCCAGCCTTATGCCTGACACGCTAACGCCAGTCAAATCCAAAGCGCAACTAAAACTAGTAGTTGCGCACACCAAAGTGCCAGCGGCGCAGAAAAGCCGACAAGGCAAACCATAATCGCCTGAATCTGTGGAAAAAACACTGTATGTCGGTGTCGTTAGCAAGGCAGCCCTTCTGGAGCGGAGCTTTCGCCGTAGGGGGTGAGGAGTGAAAAATACTCCATCCCCATTTTTCTATACGGATTGTATTGCTTGGGATGGGCTGTAGATTACCGACTGTTTCACAGAGGCGTAGGAAATATTTTTATGGAATGGCATAGCGACAGGGCAAGGGAGCTTTTCGCGCGCGACGGCATCGCCACGGCGGAAGACCTCATAGAGATCGAGACGAAGCTTCCAGAAACTTCGCTGTTACTCATGCGCAGACACGACTCCGCCTGCGGCAGGAGGATCATGCGCGACACCATCCGCATAACCCTCTATGACGAGATTTTCTATCTTAAGAGAGGCTATGGCGAGTCAGTTGGCATGCTCAGGAACGAGGCCGAAGCTGTAGGGATACTGCCGCAGTTCGGCCTGATCCCGCCGAAGATCGCCGCCAAGTCCCTCGACAGCGCCGGCGAGGGGTTGATACTGATCGAGGATCTAAAAGGCTTCCATTCGATAAAGGAGATACTCAAGAATCACGCCCCACAGGCACTACAGGAGCAGTTCCTTGAAAACAAGGACGATTTTTTCAGGATAATATCCGACTGCATCAAGAGCACATTCAAGGCCGGCTACATCTATCCTGACTGGCTTGCGAAACACCTCTTCCTCAGGGAAGACTCCCGACAGGTGGCGCTGATAGATCTGGAAAGATTCAGACATGCCTGCAAGAGCCCATGGTACTTCAGCTTCCCCGTCACATCCGTTTTCGTCAGAAAGAAAATCCTGAGAAAGCTGAGAATTTCTCTCCTCAGAGACTCAGAACAGTTTTCGGATAGATATCTCAAAAGATACTTTGCATAAAATTTCCGCTTCTACCGCAAAAAAAGATCCTTATAATCGCTGCTCCGTTTCCGGCTCCGGGGGGTCGCCTACCCGCAGGTCAGACCGGTCGGCCATGGACGTCATGGTCTCCCGCCGACGATATGAGGCCTGGGGCTGGAGTGTGGCCCCTTCGCTTAGGCAGGTGAGGATTTTATCGGTGGCATGTGTGATGAACATTTGCAAACAAGAGAATTGCTATTATTATAATATTGGTAATGAGACATACTAATGTGAATGGGTTCTCGCATGCGAATCGAAATCTCCGTCAATCGAGTAGAAGCATGAAAGCACGCTGGCCATTGCTTGTTTTTAGCGGTTTTCTTTTTTTCATTATGCCTGTTCTGTTGGTGTTTGATATTTTTCACAGCCGTGGAGACCGGATACATATTGAATTTGAAAAAGGCAGGATGCTGAAGCTGGCTGACAGCATAATTCTTTTTGCCAAGGACAGAAAAAAATTCCCCGTTAAACTTGACGAGTTAATTCCCGGATATTGCTCTGAAAAGGAGCTGAGCTATCGGGAAAGCAGATTCAGCGACATGAGGAGCCGTTATAGATGGGATTGCGAGACTGGGGAATTATCATTTTCTGCCTCATTCCCCATTTCCGGCATATACCGCAGAGGGAAAAATCCGGATGGGATAAAAATTGAGCCGTTCCCGGTCATAGTTAACATGCTCAGCGGTGAAAATGTTTTCAGCCAGCCGCAAAACAACATCCAGGCCGGTCAGGATTCCATCGTTTTGGAAGCGGAGAACATTCAGCACAT
>CAZANS010000252.1:0-3961 GCA_964486565.1 uncultured Victivallales bacterium | reverse complement strand
ACACGACGGGACCGTTGTTTTTCTCGTGGATGGCTGATTTGATCCCCCCCCGGGTTCTCAACCGCTACTGGGGTGTCCGGCAGGGATGGCTGCATTTCTTCTGGGCGTTGACCTTTCTGCTGGTGATCATTTTTCTTTATGCTGTGGATCTTCCGGCCAGGGTCGCCTATCCGATAATAGTTATACCGGGGGTGATAGCTGGAGTTGTTGACATTTTGCTTTTCATGTGGATAGAGGAGCCCCCGAACACAGTTGTGAGGGATCTTCCTGTGATGGACGTTTTTCTCGAGCCTCTTCGGCACCACCAGTACCGTGGATTTCTGGTGTACTCGTGCTCGCTTGCGGCTAGCACGATGTGCGGGGCGGCGTTCATGCAGGTGTATGTCCTGAAGGAGATGGGGCTGGCTGTGTGGAAGGCGGCGCTGATATGGTGTCTGCTGGGTTTCGCGGCATGGCTGTCGTCTAGGAGGTGGGGGAAGCTTGCGGACAAGTACGGGCAGAAGCCTGTGATAGTTTTCTGCACGGCGTTCAAACCTGTTGTGGCGCTGGTTTTTGTGTTCCTTACGCCCGGGAACACCTTATGGCTGCTGCCGGGATTCTTCATAGTTGACAATCTTTGGAACTCCGGGTTAATGATAGCGATGAACGGTTTCATGCTGAAGATATCACCGCAGAGGAACCGTTCGATGTTCATAGCCAGCATGATTGCCCTGAGCGGGATATGCGGTGGGGCATCCGCTATACTAGCGGGCGTGTTTCTCGAGGCGATATCCGCAGTGTCGTTCGAGTTTGCTGGGATATCCTGGACGAACTACCGGATATTGTTTTTCGGGAGCTTTGTGCTGAGGGTACTGTGCATTTTCGCGGCACTTGGAATAAGGGAGCCGAAAAACAAGAGCACACTGAAGGTTCTGAACGACATACGAGCGGCCTGGCCACTGAGGGTGATCCGGTTCCCAGTAGGGTTGTACAGGAACAAATGAACCCCAATGAGGCAGTTGTATCTCGGGAGCCAGTTTCAAAACTAGTGCACTCGGATCAGGTTTCCCGTTTCCCCCCTCTGGGGTTTCGTTCAAGGGAGTCCTTGAGGTTGTTGAGCAATGCGTTGATGAAGCCTCTGGATGTTTCCGAGCCGAAGGTTTTCCCCAGCTCCACGGCCTCGTTTATCGCGACTATGGGGGGCACTTTCTCGACATATCGCATCTCTGCGGCGGCGAGCCGTAGAATCGCGCGGTCTATGGGTGGTATCCTCTGCCAGCTCCAGTCCTTGTCCATTCGGATTGTTATCGCCAGGTCTATATCTGCGAGATTCGCGACAACATGGTTGATAAGCTCCTCTGCGTATCTTCTTCCTTTTGACTGGCGTTTGCGGTCGTCCGTGTCCTCCTCCAGCGCATGCTCCATGAAGCGCTCGATCGAGACCTCCTCAAACTCCTCGCCAATCAGGTCGAACTGGAAAAGATACTGCAGCGCAAGCTCCCGCCCCTTGCATCTGTAGTGCCTTCTGCCGGTGAAGTCCATTCTAGCCATTCACATTCCCTTCAGCAGATTGGCCATCTCTATCGCTGTGCATGCCGCGTCGTACCCTTTGTTCCCGGCCTTTGTCCCGCTGCGTTCTATCGCCTGCTCGATATTCCCCACGGAGACGACACCGTTTATCACCGGCGTGTCGAACTCGAGCGAAAGCTGGGAAATCGCCTTGTTGACATCCGTGGAAATCAGCCCGGCATGGGCCGTGGCGCCCTGGATAACGACGCCGAGCCCTATCACCGCGTCAAACTTGCCGCCCGTCAAAAGCTTCTTCACCGCCAATGGAATCTCCTGCGAACCCGGGACCCACACCACGCTCACGCTCTCCGCCTTCCCAGAATGCCGCACTATGCAGTCCAACGCCCCGCCCAGGAGCTTGCTCACGAAAAACTCGTTGAACCTCGCGCAGACTATCCCGATCTTCAGCCCTTTTGCGTCAAGCTGACCCTCATAAACCACTGCAGCATCCTTTCTCATCTTCTTTGCTCCTTCATAAAATATGACCAAGTCTTTCCTTCTTCGTGCTAAGATAACAACGGTTGTCGTCATGTGCGGCCATCACAATACCCACCCTTTCAGTTATTTTCAACCCATATCCCTCGAGCCCGACAACCTTGCGGGGATTGTTGGTGAGAAGCCTGATGCTCCTCACTCCCAGATCAACGAGGATCTGCGCGCCTATGCCGTAGTCGCGCAAGTCCGCCGCAAATCCAAGCCTCTCGTTGGCCTCGACCGTATCAAAGCCCTCGTCCTGAAGCCTGTAGGCGTGCAGCTTGTTCGTCAGCCCGATCCCCCGACCCTCCTGACGCATGTAGACGAGCACGCCGGTGCCCTCGGCCGCGATCTGGCTCATCGCCGCCCTGAGCTGGCCTCCGCAGTCGCAGCGTCGCGACAAAAAAACGTCCCCGGTGAGGCACTCGCTGTGCATCCTCACAAGGACATCCGACTTCCCCGCCACATCGCCCTTAACCAGCGCGAGATGCTCGAAGCCGTCAAGCACGGACAGGTAGAGATGCATCGTGAAGATGCCGGCATCCGTGGGCAGATTCACCGTCTGCTCGCGCCTGACAAGCTGCTCGTTCCTCCTCCTGTACTCGATTATGTCCGATATCGAGCACCACTTCAGCTTGTGTTTTTTGCGGAATACGCAAAGCTCCGGCATCCGAGCCATGCTGCCGTCCTCGTTCAGGATCTCGCAGATCGTCCCCGCCGGATAAAGACCCGCCAATGTAGCCAGGTCAACCGCCGCCTCGGTATGCCCTGCACGCCGCAGAACCCCCCCGTCACGTGCCACAAGAGGGAACACATGGCCTGGAACCCTGAAGTCCTCGCGGGTGGCCTCCGGGTCGGTAAGCGTGGCTACAGTGTTCGCCCGGTCAAACGCGGATATCCCGGTTGTCGTCCCCTTCATGGCGTCCACGCTCACAGTGAATGCCGTCCCCAGAGGGTCACCGCTTTTCCCCGAGGCCATCTGCCCCAGGTGAAGCTCCTCCGCACGCTTGCGGGTTATCGGCACGCATACCAGCCCCCTCCCGTGCGTGGCCATGAAGTTTATCACCTCAGGTGTCGTCTTGCCCGCCACGGCAACGAGATCTCCCTCGTTTTCGCGGCCAGCATCGTCAGAGACTATCACCACCTCGCCCCGGCGAAGCGCCTCGACAACATCCTCTACCTTGTCAAATTCCACCTTCATCTCAACTCGCTCCGTCATGTCCCAAAAAAAACAAAAAAAAACCGGACTCGAGGTCCGGGGCATGTACAACGCATATACGGCCCGATGCGGGCGCCGCGCAAGCCTTCTCCCATCCAGACTTTACTGTCGGTCATGGAATTCCACCATGTCGGTCAGGTGACGCAAGATGCGTCGCTAGACTCACGGACTGTACCGCCGGTAAGGAATCTCCCGTTCATTAAAACAGCATCACCTTGCCCCGAAGACTCTGTAAATTCAATTCAAAAAATTCCCGCCGGCAACTTCGGAGGCAACTAGCCAATCCAAAACGCCGAATAACCACTGCAAACTGCTTACCATAACATCATGTCCGCAAATATCAAGCCGCCTTGATGTTTTTTCAGCCGTGAAGTCATCGCAATGGCCCCCCGGCGACACACCGGACCCCACGTACCCTCCGAATAAGCACCGTACGGGGGGCACCGCTCCGCTGCATCGCCGATTTTTCAGATTCCCCGCTTACTTCTTGATTTGCTCAAGTTGCACGATGATATTTTTGAAGACGTATGCCGGGCGGATCTCTGCGCGGCAACCCGGGACGCTTGCGATTGAGCGCCTGCCAATCGCCGAGGCGCAGTCCCCAACGGCTATGGAGTTCTTAACAACCTCCGCATCTGACTTGTGCCGTCTTACGTAAAAGACAACTTCCGAGTCTTCGGGGAAATGCTTCTGGAGGGCGGCGAGCCTTCCTTTGTCATC
>CAZANS010000251.1:0-3968 GCA_964486565.1 uncultured Victivallales bacterium | reverse complement strand
CTGCCAGTCCCGCCTTTTTCGCCTCCGAAAGGAATTTCGCCTCAAGCTCCTCCGAGGGGAGCCTAAACACGATGTTCATTCTCGAGCGGCTTCCGGGCTCGACGGGGGACCTGTAGAACTCGCTGCGGTCTATCAGCTCGTACATGGCCTCGGACTTGGCATCGTTGATCTCCTCGATCGCCGATATGCCACCCTTGTCCTTCAGCCATTCCATGACCAGATTCAGCATGTAGATGCCGAATGTCGGGGGGGTGTTGTAGAGGGAGTTGTTCTCGATGTATGTCTTGTACTTGAGCATCACCGGAGTTTTTTCGGGCACCCTTTCGGCCAGATCCTTGCGGATGATGACCAACGCCACGCCGCTGGGCCCCAAATTCTTCTGCGCACCGGCATATATAAGGCCGAAGTTGTTGACATCTATTGCCTTAGACATGATATCGCTTGACATGTCGGCGATCAGAGGGGTCTCAGTCTCCGGGAAGGAGTGGTATTGGGTGCCTGCGATGGTGTTGTTGCTGGTGATGTGCAGGTATGATGCCTTGGCGTCAGGGTGCCAATGGCGGATCACCGGTATCCTGTCGTAGTTGGTCTCCTTGCTGGAAGCGACAGTCTTGACTTCGCCGAAGAGCTTTGCCTCCTTCGCCGCCTTTGAAGCCCACGAGCCCGTGTCGGCGTACTCGGCAAAGCCGCCTGGCACCATCAGATTCATCGGGACCATGGTGAACTGCATGCTCGCCCCGCCCTGGATGAAGCAGATCGCGTAGTCATCGCTGATATTCATGAGTTCGCGGATATTAGCCTCGACTCTCTGCATGATGCCTGAGAATTCCGGCCCGCGATGCGACAGCTCCATTAGGCCGCAGCCTGAATTTGCGTAGTTTGTGAACTCTGCCGCCGCTTTCTCCATCACTTCTTCCGGCAGCATTGCCGGACCCGCGCTGAAATTGTAGATCTTCATCTCAGTTTTCCTTCTCCTGTTAGTGTTTTCAAGTCCGAACAAGCCGCCTGCAATCATTATTTCCGGCGGCGGCGGCCTTGCTGCTCCGCATGGCCGGGACCACCTTGCTAAGGCTAAGATGACTGAATATAGCATGTAAGTCGGTGTTTTACATCCAACTTTTTTCCTTTTTTGTTTAAAAGAACTTGTAATATCCCGTATGCACAATAGATTTATGCAATGGGCGGCGGTTGCCGTAGCGAGAACAGATATCATTCGGTACCGGTCATGGCTTGACATGGTAGCTCAGCAGAGGACTGGCTCGAAGTAAAGAGAATTTTTGAAGGAGTTAATCATGCCTAAACTTGTTTGTTTAAGTGGAATGAACAAGGGAGAGGAATATGAACTTTCCGAAGGTAACAACACGATAGGCCGCAGTGAGGAAAACACTATCTGCGTGTTCGACAAGAAGTCTTCGCGCCATCATTGCCAGGTCATACTGCATGGCGACGCGCTGCAGATCGAGGATTTGAACAGCACGAATGGCCTGAGGTTGAACAACGCCTTTATGACTGGCACGGTCCCTTTGAAGGTCGGGGATCACATCCGCCTTGGTCAGACGGTGTTTCTTGTCAGCGACCGATCGGTCAAGGAAACCGAGGACATCACCTCCTCGGCTCAGTTCAGGAAGCAGCAGAAATACGAGAGCCTGCTGCAGCAGACGGCTTTTCAGGTGACCAAGACGACCGCCTTGAGAAAGCTCAAAACCGACAAGGAGGGGAGGCAGACAGGATTCCTTTCCTTCTTCCAGAGGGAGGACGAGGAATAGTGCTTCGTGGCTCATTCCCCTCAAGTGGCGAGAAGGCAATTCCCATAAAGTTCTCGCTTGGGGCAATAAGCTTTATTTTTTATGCCTTTACGGCTTTTTTCAGCGTTTTCTACGGACAGGGGCCAATCGAATGGCAGGAAAGGGAAAAAGGGATCAGTTCAGGGTTGAGATAGCGTCGGAGGAGTGCAAGGGCTGCGGCAGATGCCTTCTCGAGTGCCCTGTGAAAGCCTTGGAGAAGACATCGCTCGTCAACTTGATGGGCTGTGTATATATCTGCTACACAAGGGGATGCATAGGATGCGGATCATGTTTCTACGCCTGCCCCGAGCCTGGGGCCATCACAGTGCTTGAGGTTTCGAGTGGCGAGGATTGCGACTGATGGATTCACCGAAACAATTGTTGCTGAAGGGCAATGAGGCCACGGTCTACGGGGCGTTGCTTGCCGGCTGCGAGTGCTTTTTTGGATACCCGATAACACCTGCGAGCGAGATAGCTCATGCGGCGGCGGAGCTTTTTCCTAAGCTGAACCGTTGTTTTCTTCAGGCGGAGTCCGAGATAGCGGCGATAAACATGGTGCTCGGCGCGTCCGCCGCAGGTCGCCGGACGCTGACAGCGTCTTCAGGGCTCGGGATAAGCCTCAAGCAGGAGGGTGTGTCGTACATCGCGGCCTGTGAGCTTCCGGCTGTGATAGTTGACATAACGAGGGGCGGCCCCGGGCTGGGCAACATCGGGCCTGAGCAGTCTGACTACAACCAGGTTGTGAAGGGCGGCGGGCACGGGAACTACAAGTGCATTGTGCTGGCACCGAACTCTGCGCAGGAGATGTGCGATCTGACGATGAAAGCCTTCGATCTTGCGGATGCCTACCGGATACCGGTATATGTGATGGCCGACGGTGTGATCGGGCAGATGCTGGAGTCTGTGCTGCTCCCCCCGCCGGGATCCCAGCGGCCTGTCCCCGAATGGGCGCTCGCAGGAAACAGAAAAACCAGAAGAAATGTAATCACCTCGATTTATCTGGAGCACGACGCCCTCGAGGCTGTGAACCAGAAGCTCCAGGCCAAGTACAGCCTGATCTCCGGGAAGGAGCAGCTTTGCGAGACGTACAAGGTCGAGGATGCCCGTCTGGTGCTTGTAGGCTACGGGATAATCAGCCGTCTGATACGTTCCGCAGTCGAGGTGCTTCGTTCGGAAGGTCTTGAGGTGGGTATGCTCAGGCCTATAACACTTTTCCCTTTCCCCCGCGACGAGATGCAAGCATGCGCAGCCAGATCCGATGCTTTCCTCTGCATAGAGCTGAGCAACGGCCAGATGGTGGATGATGTCAAGCTGTCCATCGAATGCTCCAGGCCGGTGCATCTGCATACCAGGATGGGGGGCAACGTCCCCTCAGTCCAAGAGATATGCTGTAAATGCCGCGATATATTAGGTGGTAAGCCATGAAGAAGTCTTCTGAAAAGGTGAAGTTCGGCAAGTCGAGCGGCTTTTTCGACGTGTTCGAGCGCCGTCCTGGGAACATAAAGAAGAACATGCACTACTGCCCCGGCTGCGGGCATGGCATACTCCACAAGCTGATAGCCGAGGCAATGGTGGACCTAGGGATGCAGGATAAGATGATAATAATCGCCCCGGTGGGGTGTTCGGTGTTTTCATACTATTACTATGATGCCGCAGGGATTTCCGTCCCGCACGGCCGCGCTCCCGCTGTGGGAACAGGCCTTCTCAGGGCCAACCCCGACTGCTTCGTCATATCATACCAGGGCGACGGCGACCTTGGCGCGATCGGGTTGAACAACTTTCTGCAGGCCGCGAACCGGGGCGAGAACATGACAGTGTGCTTTGTGAACAACGGCATATACGGGATGACCAGCGGGCAGATGGCACCGACCACGCTTGTGGGTCAGATGACCACCACTTCGCCCTACGGCAGGAGCGTGACGAACGAGGGCTATCCCTTGAAGGTCGCGGAGATGGTAGCCCAGTTGGAGTCCCCGATATATGTTGAGAGGGTCGCGCTGACGTCCGCAAAGAATATTCGCACAGCAAGGAAGGCCTTGCGCAAGGGGCTTCTCAACATGAAGCAGAGGAAGGGGTTTTCTCTGATAGAGTTTCTTTCAGGCTGCCCGGTGAACCTGAAGAAGAACGCCAAGGAGACCAACGACTGGATCGAGCAGGAGATGGCAAGCTACTTCCCTCTGAGCT
>CAZANS010000250.1:0-3968 GCA_964486565.1 uncultured Victivallales bacterium | reverse complement strand
AGGGGAGGGGGGCAGCGTAAGAAGCTATATTGAGACCATGAGGCCGTACAGGGAGGGAGAGACTCTCTGCAACGGGTGGCAGTCTCTCGGCGACCACCTTTTCGTGGACAGATTCACTTTCCAGTTCCGTGAGCCACGCAGGGGCGATATCGCTGTTTTCCACACCGAGGGGCTTGAGTGCCGCAATACCGGTTATTACTTCATCAAGCGTATCGTGGGCATGCCCGGGGACACCATCAAGATAGTTGACGGAATCATGCATGTCAAACAAAAGGGCTCACAGCAATTTGTCCCGATAACCAGTCTCGGAATCCCTTCGATTGACCGTATATACAGCCGCAAGGGCGGGTACCATGGACACCTTGCACAAAGAGCGCTGGCCACAGGCCTGCAAGTCTCTGTGCCGGAAAACCACTACTATATGCTCGGCGACAACAGTGCGCGCAGCTCCGACAGCCGCTACTGGGGTCCCGTCCCCCGAGACAATATCGTCGGAAAGGCGTTTTTTGTCTTCTGGCCTTTCTCGCGCCGATGGGGATTTGCCGACAGTAAAGACCCGGTAGATGTGCCCACTACAAAACAAGACGCTTTCTCTGGCTTCCTTCAGCCATCAATGACTCTGCAGTGAGGGTAGCCAATCCTCTCCCTACCCAGTGAAGCAGAGGATGAAGTCAATATCGCCGAGCCTGAGTATGTCGCCGGGGTGAAGAAGGCGTTTCCTGACACGCTTGCCGTTGACGAAGGTCCCGTTGGTGGTGTTGTTGTCTATTATCAGCACGGACTTGTCGTATATGATTGACTGGGCATGTATCCGGGAGATCTTAGTGCTGTTGCCGATCCCAAGCAGGCACTGGTCGGAGTCCCTGCCGATCCATATCGAACGCCCCGAAGGAGGCAGCACGTAGCTGATGCCAGTCTTGCCTGTGGTATCTATCTCGAGCAGTCTCATGCAGTTGCTTTTAGCATCCGGGATAAAGTTGAAGTCCTGAGTGAACCTGAGATCTTTCGAGAGCCTGAAGTTGATGTCGTGAGTCCCGATCGAGATGACGGACCCGGGTTTCAGCGGCGCGGAGTTGCCCTCAGGCGACCTTTCGGTCTGCACAACCAACGTCTCAGGAGGGACCAGGCTGTTCAGGAACAGGCGTTTCCCAATATTCGAGATCATCGCGCAGAAGGCCTTACTGGGTATCTGAAAGTCGCAGAGCGGATCCGAGCCTATCAGGCAGGTCTTCTCAAGATCAAAATTAATGTTCACTCCGTTGCAGCTCAAACCGTACTGAGACTCCTGCAGCTCGACCATCACGGCTGTACCCCCGGAGTCTTTAACCTGAGAGGGCTGGATGGTGGTGGTGAAAATGAAGCTCATGTCGCCTATCTGCACGACGGCGGTGGAGTTCTGCCTGAGGCACATCTGGCGACGGGGGAAGCCGTTGATTTTCATTAGGTCATGCTTCCCAGACTCGATCACAAACCATGAGCAACCTGCCCGTTGTACTATCACGTGGGTCTCGTCAGCCTCCTCGTGGGATATGCGGAATTCGCATTCGTACGGGTTGCGTCCCATGCGCATGCGGTCAATGCCCTCAGGAAGCTCCTGTCTTGACCATCTGCCGTCCTGCATAGCGAAGCATGACAGCGGGATAACCCTTGATCCGGACTGATCCGAACCCTTGCTGAAGTTCAGGTGGGTGTCCTCAGTGTAGTCGCCTATGTTCGATATATAGTCCGCTATGTGCATCTGCTTTCTCCTTTTCATTTCTTCCTCGTTGTCATGCAATATTTCCTTCCCACATCGGGTATCGAGTATGACAAGCAGTTACCGTGCCAAGTATGTGGCAAAATATCCGGATCACAATTAAGGACGACGATTCGAGTGTGCGAGTAGGTGTACGAGCATGGGGGAAATAATACTCCGTCCCTGTTCTCTCAGTCCCTGTTCTCTCACCTCCGTTATTGACTTTTTCATTCAGATTGCAATGTGTCAATGCGCGGTATAATGTAGGAACAGAGAGCAGTGTTTCTTGAGTGAACTCGGAAAGTTATGGTTGCCGTTGTTGAGGTTATCAAGAAATCATTATCGGAGGTGTGCCACCGCATGTTTATTAATTTAGTTTTGACAAATCGCTTGTGGCGGCCGGCTGTCGCCGCCGCCGGAGCTATGCGTTGGGGATGTGTGTTGTCAGAAGAAGTCGGGTATGGAGGATATCAGGATGCTTATTAAGATAAAAGACCTGAAGCTCAGGGTTGTCGTGGGTTTCAAGGAGTGGGAGAGGGCGAAGCCTCAGGATGTAGTCTTCAATATCTGCATGGAGGTGGACGACGAGGCTGCAGCGAAGACAGACGATGTTGCTGACAGCGTGGACTACAAGGCTCTGAAGCAGAGGATAATTGACCATGTCGCCGACAGCTCGTATTTTCTGGTTGAGAGGCTTGCCTCGGCATGTCTTGACATTATCATGGAGGAGGCCAAGGTGAGCAGGGCGACCGTGGAGGTTGACAAGCCGCATGCGCTTCGTTTTGCCGAGTCGGTGTCGGTAGTCCTAAGCCGGGAGAGAGGATGACTCCTGCCGGGAAAAACACCGCAGTCGTGTCGGTGGGTAGCAACATCTCGCCGGAACTGAATATCCGGAAAGCCAGAGGCATTCTATCTGTGGAACAAATTTTTTTTGCGGAAAGCTCGATGGTGAGGACGAGACCGAGAGGTTTTGCCGAACAGCCTGACTTTATAAACGGTGCGTTTTTGATAGGGACGGAATTGGATTTCGGGAAGTTGAAGCTCTATTTAAAGGAGATTGAGTCCCGTCTTGGCAGGGTGAGGGGCGACAATCCTGACGGCTCTAGGACGATTGATCTGGATCTGGTGGTGTTCAACGGCAAGGTCGTGGACGATGATTTTCACCGCTACGACTTTGTCAGGAAAGCGGTGCTCGAGCTATGCCCCGGGCTCGGCCATAAGGGAGAAAACCGTGAGTGAGAAATTTGTGCTGTTCGCCGCGCCGGGAAGAGTCGCCGCGCCTGCCGTGCCAATGCTCATGGCCGAAGGCTGGAAGATCGCCATTAGCCACAGGAAGGGAGGCAGCTCGGAAACGGAGGCACGCAGGATAAAATCCGAACATGGCGAAGATGTGCAAATACTGGCTGCCGATCTCGCAACCCCGGAGGGCGCAGCCGATTTCTACGACCAATCTACAGCTTTGCTTGGATCCTCACCGCCGGGGGGCAGGCTGGCTTTGGTCAACGTGGCATCAAGATACCCCGAGGCGGAGGACTTCTCAAGATGGGAGAGCACAGGCAGGATAGAGAAACACGACTGGAAATACTTCGCGTCGAACTTCGAGGTCATGCGTTGCATCAGCAAGGTCGTTCTCGAACGCGCTAAGTATGACCAAGGCCGCAGACTCGATATCGTCAGCTTCGTGGATGCCAGGTCCCAGCGCTACTTCGACGAAAAAATCCTCCATCCAATGGGCAGGCGGCGATGCCTGGATTTCGATTTCCATGAAGACAAGGGACCCGGGATGGAGCTTCTCAGGAAGGCTGGCGTCTCTAGCAGGGACAGCAACCCCTATCTGCTTTCCAAACTGCTGATAGCCTATGCCACACGAGAGCTTGCGCTGGACTATCCCGGCGCAAGAATAAATGCCATTGCGCCAGGTGTGATGTCGGCTTCCCCGGGGATGTCCGATGAGAAGGCCTCCGAACTTGCCATGAAGATATCGCTGACAGGAGAGGTGCCGGGCCACCAGCTCGCCGCCGACACAATATTCTACCTGCTGGAAATGTGCTCCAATATGACTGGCAACATCCTCTTCGCCGACGGCGGCATGCATCTGAAGTGGAACCATTTGCAAAATCTAAGCACGAAACCCCAAATCCTAAACTGATCGGTTGCATCGGCCTGGTATTTCATGCAAGAGAGCCAATTTCAAAACTCCCCGTGGCCGCGCGGCTTGCCATTTTGGATGCGA
>CAZANS010000249.1:2143-3985 GCA_964486565.1 uncultured Victivallales bacterium | reverse complement strand
TGCCGCGCCTGCGCTCCCAACGCGGTTCACGCGGAGTTTTGAAACTGGCTCTAACGCCAGTCAAAGCCAAACCGCAACTGAAAAGTTGTGCACTCCAGAGCGCCTGAGGGGCAAAAAATGACGAGAACTTCTCTTTCATAATCCCGTTGTTGACAAAGCTTTTCCGGGATGTAACTTGTGGTTTTGAGGTTTTGGCTGCGAGATTCGCAAAAGTGGAGCTTGATTATTGATGACTGAACTGATAGTTGCATTGGACAGGGACAGTGTTTCCTCCGCGTTGGATGTGGTTGGGAAGCTTGGCGATTCGGTGGAGTGGTACAAGGTTGGCAGCCAGCTTTTCTGCTGCGGCGGCCCGGATGCGGTGAGGGAACTCAAGTCAAGAGGGAAGAAGGTCTTCCTTGACCTCAAATATCATGACATCCCGAATACAGTCGCCCAAGCCGTGTCGAATGCTGTCAGGATGGGTGCCGACATGGTCAATGTTCATGCGCAGGGTGGCGACGAGATGATGTCCCGGGCAGTCGAGGCCGCGCATGCCGTGCAGTGTGGCGGCGGACGCCCGATGGTTATCGCAGTGACCGTGCTGACGAGCATGGACGACAACGGACTGAGGCGTGTGATGGACGTGGATGACGGACGGACTGCGGCGGATCAGGTGCGGCATCTGGCGGGCATGGCGGCATCTTCCGGCATGGATGGGGTGGTGTGCTCCGCCTATGAGATCGAGCTCATCAGGGAGGTTTGCGGCAAGTCCTTCAAGCTTATCGTCCCCGGGATACGCCCGGCGGGCGGCGAGCTAGGCGACCAGAAGCGTGTCATGACTCCTTCTGAAGCCGCGGCTGCCGGTGCGGACTACATAGTTGTCGGACGGCCGGTGATAGACTCGATAGACCCCGCAGCCACGGTCAGGCAGATAGTCTCAGATTTGCTGTCTGCATAGCTCACCTGTATCTTCGGGAGGAATAATGAAGATAACAAGTATGCAGAACCCCGGGGTGAAGTCCGCCAGGGGATTGAGGGACAGGAAGGCGCGCGACTCCAGCGGCATGGCCCTGGTCGAAGGCTACCGTGCCGTCAGACGCGCGCTAGAGTGTGGACTTGAGTTTGTAGAGGCATACTACGCCCCGGAGCTCTTCCTCGGCGAGAACGAGGCCACGCTGCTCGAAGGCCTCGAATCCGCCGGCGCGGCGATGAGGGAGGTTGCGGGGCATGTGCTTTCCAAGATTGCCTACCGCGAGCGCCCGGAGGGGATAATAGGGATTGTCAGGAAACGGCAGCATTCGCTGTCTTCAATGCCGGCCAGGGCGGGTGGGCTCTACATTGTGGCGGAAGCCCTTGAGAAGCCGGGCAACCTTGGCTCGATACTCCGTTCGGCTGACGCCGCAGGGGCTGACGGTGTAATCGTCTGTGGCAAACGCACTGACATCTACAACCCGAACACGATCACCGCATCCACCGGAGCGCTGTTCTCGATGGATCTGGCAGAATGCTCCGCAGAGGAGGGGCACACATGGCTCAAGGACAACGAAATTAAAATTTTTGCCGCCACCCCCGAGGCAGAGACCCCATACTACGATGCAGACTTCACCTGCGGCACCGCGTTTGTCGTCGGCGCAGAGCAGTACGGGTTGTCCGAATTCTGGAAAAAACACTCCGACTCTAACCTGAGCATCCCGATGAAGGGATACATAGACTCACTCAACGTGGCTGTCGCCTGCACGGTGATGCTTTTCGAGGCATCCCGGCAGCGAGGCAGCAGGAAACGTGTGTGATGAAGGTAATCAGTGGTTGGCGGCAGGTGTCAGGTTTTCGGTGTTAGGTGAGCGCGCGAACCGCGCAGGA
>CAZANS010000249.1:0-2133 GCA_964486565.1 uncultured Victivallales bacterium | reverse complement strand
CGACGACATGTAGGCGGAAGCAGGTTTCAGCGTTCAGGGAAACCAACAACCAGACGGTGCAAGCCGCCGCAAATCATAGATGGATCGCCGAATATCTGATCTTGGACTATTTCGACTCTCGTTATCCGTTATCGCCGCCGCTATCTTCCACCGACTGCATTGTCTGATCACTGAGCCAATTTCAGAACTCCCCGTGGCCGTGCGGCCACGGGGAGTTCTGAAACCGGCACTAAAGTTATCTGAGTTTGCACTGCAGGATTCTTGGTCTATATTGGCTGCATGCAATTAAATAAATAGAGGGTGGAAAAATTTTATATGGCTTTGATGTTGAAATACAAGTGTGAGGGATGCGGGCACAAGTTCGAGCTGGAGTCGCCTCGGCCGAAGACCCTTCAGTGTCCTGCATGCTCCGGGGGCGACATGCGCCCCGAAGGCAGAAAACCCAATATCGTCGGCATTGTGAGTGTCATCTCCTGGCTCGTGGTGCTCATTCTCGGCTTGCTGATTGTTCTGGCGCTGGTGACAAGCCGTGGGAGGGATAAGGCGCGTTTGATCGAGGAGGATTTGCTTCGCGCCGAGGAGCAGCGCAGGATGGAGGAGGTGAGGCTTCATCAGGCCTTTGAGGCGGAGCAGAGACGTTGGGGAGAGCTTGAGGGCTCGGTAGTACGCGGAAATATTCGCTTGGAGGCCGACTACAGGGCGGCGCTGAAGAAGATAGAGGATTATGCAGGGGGTGATCCGGATGACAAGAATCAGCTCCGCCTGAAGCTCGAGGGTTTCAAGGCCGAGGATGTCAAAGCGATAATTTCATCTTTGGAGGAAAGGGCTAAGCCGTTCGATGCCGACAGTGAATATGTCAAAGCGGCCGCGGTATTTCAGGACTACAAGGGAGACTACGAGGAGGACACACGGGGCGACAGAAGAAGGCTTGCCGATGCCTATCTCAGGAAGGCTGCGGATGTGCGGGAGGCGCAGAGGCTTGCCGATCAGAAGGCCCGCGATGGGCGAGAGGCCGCCGCCGTCGTGCGCAAGCTCGCATCCGATCTGCTTTCCAGCGGCATTCCCGACTCCGTGGCGGCATTCAATGCATCGGGACATGCAGATGAGCTTCCCGAGGTAAGCGGGATGGTCGCGGCTATTTCCAAAATTAACGAGACTGTACTGGAGACTTTTGCAGAGCAGGCCGGGCAGGAAGTGCAGATCGCGCTGCGTGGCAAGAAGCTTCCCGTTCTCGTCAAGGGCGTAGAGGATGGCCAGATGCTGTGCGAATACACAGAGTCCAATGTAAGGATAGTCAAGAAACTCGCATTGCGCGATTTCGACGAGATGGAGATATTGCGCCGTCTCGCCTCGAAGGACCTCGTATCCGCAGATTTGGTCGCCGGGATCAGGGCAGCGTCACAGAAGAAGTTTGAGGCTGCAGAAAGGCATTTTCAGAATCTCGGCCAGTTGTCCATGCCCCTCCTTGCCGAGCTTGGCAGGCTTAAGGATGCCCACGAGGCAGCCATGCGCGCGGCGGCTGTGAAGGAGGAAAAGCCAGAGAGAGACCCCGGCCCGCTGGACCCGTCCAGGATAAGGGTGGATGCCAAGGTCACCAGATCAGGCAAAAGCAATAAGGATCTCGGGGAGGTTGAGGAGAGGATGAACCTCAGGCTGGAGATAGTCAACGGCACGGGGCAGGGTGTCGAGGGATATACTCTTTTGGTCGCGCTCGTGGGCGAGTCAGTGCTGGACAAAAGGAAGTACAAGATTATCGAGACATACCAGGAGGAGCTCAAGGTTTCCGAAAGGTCAAAGATCGAGAGGATTCATCCCGTGACCAACACATACAATCAAGGGACAACTATCCAGGTCCTCGACCAGAACTCGAGGGTAGTGCCGGGCTGGGGCTACAAGTACCATAGCTGGCTTTGGGTCATCAAAGACCCCACAGGGAAAATCAGGGTCGCGAAGGCTAGGAACTCGAAATTCGAGAAGAACGCCGAGTCCATCATAGCAAACCCAGATGCTGAGATTGATCAGGACGGTTCAGTGATCAAACCAGGAGGTTGATGTTATGGTCGAGCCAGTTTCAAAACTCCGCCCAAAGGGTTGGGGCGGAGGCACAGCATGCGCCACGGCGAAATGGCGGGC
>CAZANS010000248.1:0-4020 GCA_964486565.1 uncultured Victivallales bacterium | reverse complement strand
AAGAAAGTTAAATAACATTAACCTTTCTCACAACATCTGCTCTTCACACATTTCGGGTCTACGATTTCCGGCGATGCCGCTCCTTTCAGTATGCCGGGCATTATTTTCTCTTACATGGATATCAATATATTCTGCAGAATCATCGTGCGCTATGGGGTGTTTCCCTACTTATATATGGGGTAAAAACCCCATGAAGATCAGATTTTTCGGAACAATGGAACGAGTGTAGGCTTTAGCTCGCGGATTATTACATGCCGCGACCCATTGACCCATTAGCGTGTTATGCATGTCGCACAGCATGAAAATGCCTGCATGAACGAGTTCCACAGGAGGGGGTTCCCTGCACGCCCACGCTTTTGATGAGTTTTTGGCCAATTTTCGAATTCAGGGGAAATTTCGTGTTTTATCTCGATTCACGCTTGACTTTTTCTCTCAGCGGGTGTAGTGTGGCCTCAATAATGCTACATAATGGAAAAACAAAGTTCCTATCAACGATTTTATTCTTGTCGCATGTAATGTCATTTATGACGGGAAACAAAATTAGAAGATGAAAAAAATAAGAGTCTTGTTGGCAGACGACCATACTGTCGTCCGGGAGGGTTTGCGAATGCTTCTGGAGACATCTGGAGGATTTGAGGTGATCGGGGAGGTGTCCAATGGGGTGCAGGCGGTGGCTATGGTTCGCGAACTTCGCCCTGATGTCATTGTGATGGATCTTGCCATGCCGAAGCTCAACGGACTGGAAGCTGCCAGAAGGATTCTTCAGGAAGAATCGCCGCCTAAGGTATTGATCCTTTCTGCGTACAGTGACGATGCCCATATTGAACAACTGGCGGCAATCGGAGTGCAGGGATATCTGATAAAGCAGTGTTCTGCTGATATCATATCCATGGCGATCAAGGAGATTTTCAAGGGGAAAAATTTTTATACACCCATGATCGGCAAAAAAATGCACCAATTTGAGGATTCCTAGGCGAAGACACCTAATATTCGCGCGACACAGAAGCCGATCAATATGTCCTTGACATCACGTGAGCGCGAGGTGTTGCAATTGATTGCTGAAGGAAGGTCCAATAAAGAAATAGGGTCAGATCTTTGTATCAGTATCAAGACTGTGGAAAAACATCGGCAGAGCGTGATGAAAAAACTGGATATCCATGATGCTCCCGGACTGACACGCTATGCGATTTCAGCAGGTATTATCGAGAGCTGCGTCCAAAGCACTGTTCTCCGATGATATATTTTCAGGTCGGATTTGTCGAGGCCGCCGTCATGTCTTAGGTCAAAGGGAAAGCAAAATGCCGACAGGAAACAGGGGAACAGGTCAGGACTTGCGCAAGCGGGCGGAAAAGATCGCCCGTAAAAAAGACATCCGGCCGTCCGACGACATCAGGGCGATGACCCCGGAAGCAATGATGAAAATGCTCCAGGAACTGCAGGTCCACCAAATTGAGCTGGAACTGCAGAACGAGGAGCTGCGAATTACGCAATTGGGATATGAGAATGCGCGGGAACGCTACTTCGACCTCTACAACCTGGCTCCCATCGGCTATTGCACCATCAGCGAAAAGAGGTTGATCCATGAGACCAATCTCTCGGCGGCCACTCTTCTTGGCGTGCCACGCAGTTTGCTTAACGGAAAACCAATCAGCAAATTCATCCTCAATGACGACCAGGACATCTTCTATCTGCGTTGGAAAAAGCTCCTTAAAACGGGCAAGCCGCAGTCATTTGAACTGAGGATGAAAAAGGATGACGGGACTTTATTCTGGGTTTGGCTTGAGGCTGTTGCTGTACCGAGCTTGAGCCGGCCGAGCGTGAAAGATCCTGACCCCATGAAAGTTTTTCGGATCATGCTGAGCGATATTACCATCTCCAAGAAAGCGGAAGAGGTTTTAAAACGCGACAGGACAACCCTGGAGAAGCTGGTAAGGGAAAGTTCCCACGAATTGATTGAAATGCAGAAGGAACTGGAACGGTCCCAGCGCTTGTACGACATCGGGGCTTTAGCCGCCACCGTCGCCCATGAACTACGTAATCCCCTGTTCGGGATAAGCCTGGCGACAGCTGTCATAGGAACTAAAACTTCAGACTACATGATCGGGGATCAACTGCAGATGATCGAAAAAATGCTTGCAGAGAGCAGTCAGATCATTGACAATCTGCTGTTCTATTCTAAACTGAGGAAGCCCAATCTTAAAGCCTTGGATTTGCATTCTCTGCTTGAGGAATGTATTGACTCTGTACAAACGAAGCACATTGAGAAGGGCATACATTTCTCAAAGCGCATTGATTCCCTGAAAGGAGTTCCTTTCATGGCCGACCCCGTGCAGTTCAAAGAAGTCTTCATCAACGTATTGAACAACTCTTTGGACGCCGTTTCTGATGAGGGCGGTGAAATTGATGTCAAGGCAGGAGTTTACCGCAAGTCAATTAGAATATACATAACTGACAACGGCTCGGAAATATCAAATGGGGATTTGAAGAAAGTATTCGATCCTTTCTTTTCAACCAAGGAGAAAGGTACTGGTCTGGGCCTTACCGTCTGTGCCCAAATTGTCAAGATGCATCGCGGCTCCATTAGCATCAAGAGCGGCAAGGGGAAAGGGACATCGGTTATCATAGCCCTGCCGAAGTCAACCTCGGGGCGGCGGAAAACCCCCTATAAAATCAACCAGTTTTACAGATGACGGACGACAGAGGGCGGAGGACAGAAGACAGTAATCGGTGTAGGGTTTCGAGTTTAGGATTTCCGTCTTCCGTCGTCTGTCGTCTGCCCTTATTAGACGCTTAGTAAATCTCTGCCCATTCCTGCCCAACCGTGGCCGTTTGAGGACGGTAGGGTTCTACCCCGTATGAAAGTAGGGTTTCACCCTATACCCAGCAGCCATTGTCCGGGCTACATTATACCTATTGCCAAAGAGTGATGGAACAGATTTCTGGCTGGGGAAGTGGTGGATGACGGAGTTGGTCTCACACAGGTGAGGTGAAGAGGAAAGGCGTCATGGTAAAATTGTCTATATTGCTTTTTATGGTTCTCTTGAGTTTGTTGTCATTGGGTGGTTATCTGTTTCTAAGCGAGAAGATTATTGCAGGCCAGAAGAAAATAGCCAATGGACAAGAAATGATTAATCAGGGGCAGATCACCTTTGATAAGGGGATAATTGAACTGGAGGCCGGGAAACTGGAAGCGTCAGACGGCAAGAAGGAATACGAGAAAGCTGAAGACAACCTGTTTCTGGCGTTGGCAGACAAAGTGTTTAACGGCGGCAAGGGGTACAGGGCTGGGAGGGCGCGGATCGCCCAGGGTGACAAGGAGGTTGCCATGGGAGTAGACAGTGTTCATGCCGGGGAAATGCGGCTTATTGCCGGGAGGCGTGAGCTGCTCCGGGGGATCGAAGAGGTGGAGCTGGCCAAGGGGGTACGCATTGCATGTGGGATAGGAGTTGCCTTTTTCTCCTTGGTAACGCTGATGCTTGGGATATGCTGGAGACGTTCAATGGCCAGGATTATTCTGCATTAGGAAATGCATTTCGGATATGGCGGAGGAGATTCTTGAAGAATGAGCGGAAAACGAATGATGAGGTGTGAAGGATGAAGCTATTGCCCAAAGACAAAGAGAAGAGAGTCAGGTTCGCGCTGTTGGGGGGACCGGGGAATCATGTTTTTGTAGCCGGGACTTTCAACAACTGGAATCCGACAGCGAATCCGATGAACTATAATCCGGACAGTTTGCAATATAAAGCAGTGGTGGCAATGCCGGCAGGGACGCATGATTACAAATTCATTGTCAATGGAGTTTGGACTCAGGATCCGAACTGCAAGGAATGGACACGGAACTGTTATGGCTCAATAAACAGCGTATTTGATCTTTGAGCAGGCTGGATATCTTTTTACATGCGATTAATCATTACTTTTGAGGAAGTAAGCAACAAGGATGAAAACTCTATTCGCAATTCTTGTGATGGCGTGTTTTAGCGGCACGTTGCTGGTGTCTTTTGTTTCGGTGACGGGATGCTG
>CAZANS010000247.1:0-4023 GCA_964486565.1 uncultured Victivallales bacterium | reverse complement strand
GAATCGGGGGGGGTAGGGATATGGACATTCATGAACTCGATGATGGTGGCGCGTGTAAGGGTTGCCGCTTCCTCGATTAAATCTGGCAATCTGAAGTTCTCAGAGGCATCCGCCGCGGAGGTTTCGAGGGCATCACGAGAACCCGCTGCCGAAACTCAGCGCTTGACGCTCAACGGGCTCCCGGCAAATCTGATGACACCGGAGTCTTGGGGAGCCGATCCCGCCGCCGCCGGCGCGCCAGAGATAGCTTTCAAAGCCCAAAACACCTTCACGGTAACGAACACCCTCGGCGGAGGCAAATTCGCCGCCGTGGCAAATAACATCATACACAAGGAAGGCAGCATCACAGGCTGGCAGTGCAAAGTCAAATCCACAAGAGACACCCGTTTCAATTTCCACTTCGAGCTGGGGCTTCTCAGCAGCGACAACAAGTTCAGCATAATACAGCGCTTCCTCCACCAGATCAGCGGGGACGACTACGACAAGGGCCTGTATCTGCTTTCAGGCAGCAGCGCCGGAACCCCAATGGATCCCGCCGAATGGAGGACCATCAATATCCCCCTGCCAAACGTGCCGGCAATGCTCAGGGGGAACTCAAGTCTGGCATGGAAGGTCGTGGGCTTCGGCAACATGCAACCGGGGGACATCGTCAAGGGGCTTGGTGGGAACACCCCGGGATCGGACTATTCCGTGGCCGATTTCCATCCCGTGTTCCTGAACCCTCCAGAGGCAGCCCTCTCGGACAAGAAGGATATGCCCTTAGAACTATCGCTCACTCTGCCAGGAATGACTTTGAAGCCAAGTTCAGTCGAGGAGCTAAACAAGAACATGCGAGACATCTCGCTCCAAGGAATTATCTCCGCGGAGCTAACAAAAGGCCCAAACAAGCCAATAATGGTACAATGGGCGCTTCCCGAATCGCTGGATAATTGGGAATGCCGCTGGGATACCAGGAGACACAGCTCGGTCATCGTGTCAAACCCATTCTCTTTCCGCGCACGGAACAGCAGCAAGCTCAACCTCAAGGTCAACGGATTCCCTATGGCTGCCGAGGATTTGGGAGGAAACCAGTCCCGTATATCCCTCACCGAAAACACGGACGAGCCCTTCAGAAAATCAATCATGGCAGATGCGATCGAAGTCCAGGTGCATACCGCAGAGCAACCCTTATCCTTCACTCTCAAATGGAAGGACTGCCCAAGCATCGCCCCGCCGCTACTCTCCGCAATCACAGGAATCACTCCCCTATGGATATCATTCGAAAATCCCGACCAACGAAAACCTCTCCATTTTTCCCCGGACAGGATGAGCTTCGAATGGGATGAAGACATCGCAGGCATGAGCCTGCAGGTGGCCAACACTCACGGCAAGCAGCGTTTGACCACCGCGTTCAGGACGGACATCCTTCTCCCCCGCCATCCAGTGCTGCAGTTCAAGTACAAGGCAGATCCCATGACATACCTCAGCCTGCGGCTGGACAACAATGTCTTCATGCGTTTGAACGAGCCTTTCTCTGACGCGAAAAACGTCAGATTCTCACCGGATTTCCAAAGCGACGACAAATGGCGCTACTGGACCGGGCTGCTTCCTGACGCATTCGACACCGTCACATTCTCGAACAGGCTATATCGGATCACCAATCCGACATTCGCATCCTTCCACAAGGAGGACCAGACAGGCCGCAACTCCAGACTACGCCTGAAAGACATCACCGCTGGCCCCGCAGTCAGCTCCTCCGCACAACTGGCGTTCACCCCGGATTACTTCTCCCTGTCGGACAATGTGTCCGTCGAGGCAGCGATACTTTCAGGCCAAGATGCCATCCTCAGCACCCATGACGACCCGGCTTTCAAAAACGCAAAATGGACAGCATTCCACAACAAATCCCAGCACACGCCAGACCTCTCCAAACTACAGGAAGGGCTGCACCAGCTCGTACTGCGTGCCACCGACGGCGAAGGCAGGGCTTCTGCCGTCTCCGCATTCCCCTTCGTCTATGTCAAGACTCCTCCTGCCGCGAAGTTCGCATTCAGGAAAACCGACTCTCCGGGTTTCAACGACAGCCTGCTCACGCTACAGTTCGACCTGGTATCGGGAGTGCCTGTGGACTTGTCTTCAACAACTGCGGCTTTCAAGGGCATGCCAGTGCTGCTCTCCGACAGCTACACGGTGTTCAAGCGATCCGGCGACTCAGAGTTTTTGGAGATAAACTGGCCATTCGCGCTCAGAAAAGGGATACAGGCCATGAAGGATCAAGATACCGAGAATCTTGTGCTGGCTGGGATAACCGACGGAGCCGGGATCAAGATCCCCGACATGCCGGTGCCCGTGAAGATTGACTTCGCCGACGACAAGCACCCGCCGACATATCTCAAGCCCGAACTCACGGCATCAACAATCGCAAGGCTCGACTTTGACTGGAACTTCCGCAACCCTTCGGATTTCCCAGCCAACCGCTTCAGCCGACAGATAGTGCATGAAAAAGACGGACCCTTCGCAAGGTTCAAGCCTGCCAAGAACGGCAACATCACATTCGCGGACGACAAAAACAAGAAATCCCCCAAGATTGACGCGAAGTCCTTCATAGCCTTCAAATGGCGTTTCAATAAGAGAAACCCGAAAACCGGCTCGGAGACATTGCGCCTGCAGTTCACCAACAGGCCTAACATAGAGATAAACCTGAAGGACGTCAAATCCCTCAATCAACCCGGCATCACAGCATACCCCGAGGCACCCGACGACGCCCAATGGCAGACTCTGGTCATAGATCTCGACAAGCTTCTCAAGGCGGCAGCGAAAAAAAAACATCCAGATTCAGACATGACACTGGTAAAAGAGATAAGGTTCGAGGTTAAGGACGTGGAAGATCAATACACGATGGACCTGATTTCCTTATCGATCTTCACAAAATCATCGCATAGCGATAAAATCATCCTGGACGGCTACGACTGCAGCGGGATCGCAGGCGTGTCCTGGGAGTTGCTCGACAACGACGGGAAGATCGCGGGGAAAGGCGATGCGAAAACTACAGAGATAGCCTTCGACTCGCTTCCCGCAAGCGGAAAGGTCCAATGGCTTCACGCATCCATGCTCGACAGGGCCGGGAACAGAGCGACCCCGATGATGTTCCCTCTGCTCGTGCAGCCACGCCCGAAACCTCAAGAACCAGAGCCCGAACACAACGACAGCGAAGCAGCAGATGCCACCCAAGAGGAGACAAACATTCCAAAAGCAGAAAAAATATCAGGAGAAAAAGGTGATAACTAAACTAAAACTACCGAAGGCCGACGCCAACATGCTCGAGGGGACAGTGGGAAAATGGCTCGTCAAAGAAGGCGACATGGTGTCGAAAAATCAGCCAGTCGTGGAAATAGTGACCGACAAGACCGTCTTCGACCTGGAATCCCCGAAGGCCGGGATCCTGAGAAAGATCGCAAGCCCTCAGAACAGCATAATACCTCCGAATTTTGTTCTGGCACTCATCGGCGGCAAGGACGACACCTTGCCCGAGATCGAATCCTACAACCAAAAGCTACTGCAAAAGCACATCTCCGATGCCAAACGGGACGGGGCAGACAAGCAACACACGCTGCGCGAAACACAAACAACATATTCAGCAACAAAGATAATCAGAGCCACACCATCCGCAAAAAGACTCGCCAGGACGCATGGCTTCAGCCTCGAGGAAATAGCAAAACAGCACGGACATACAGTCATAAACGAGAAGATGGTAAGGCAGCTCATAGAACTGAAAAAGGGAGAAAAATGAACATACGCACGGCACTGGTCACGGGGGGTTCAAGGGGAATCGGCAAGGCCATCGCCTCGGTGCTGGCGAGAGCCGGTTTGAAGGTAGCGATAACATACAACAAGGGAAAGGTAGCCGCCGAACAGACCGCAGCACAGATAAACTCCATCTCACCCACATCGACTGAGGTGTTCCAAATGTCCGCAGAAAGCCCGGAAAGCATCAAGGCTCTCTTCCAAAACATTAAAAAATCACTCGGCACTGTAAGCGTGCTC
>CAZANS010000246.1:0-4032 GCA_964486565.1 uncultured Victivallales bacterium | reverse complement strand
CCGCCTGCGGCGAGCGAGCGGGCGAAGTCGTCGAGACCATCCGGGAGTTCCCCGAGTTGACCGACCCGAGGACCGGCAAGTCGCTGATGGAACGCACCATCATCATCTGCAACACCTCGGCCATGCCGGTGGCGGCACGCGAGGCGTCGGTATACACGGCCGCGACATTGGGCGAATACTACCGGCAGATGGGACTGAACGTGATGCTGCTTGCCGACTCGACCAGCCGATGGGCGCAGGCAATGCGTGAGATTTCCGGCCGGCTCGAGGAGATACCCGGCGAGGAGGCCTTCCCGGCATATCTCGAGTCCCTGATCGCGGGTTTTTACGAGAGGGCGGGTCTGGTTGCCTTGAACGGCGGCTCGACCGGGTCGGTGACCATCGGCGGCTCGGTCAGCCCGGCGGGCGGGAATTTCGAGGAGCCTGTGACTCAGGGGACCCTGAAGGTCGTGGGGGCTTTTCTCGGGCTTTCGAGGGACAGGGCCAATGCGCGCCGCTTCCCGGCGATCCATCCGCTCGACAGTTGGAGCCACTACAACAGTGTGGTGGACAAGAAAAAGCTTGATCGTGTCAGGGCGATGATCAGACGCGGCAACGAGGTGAGCCAGATGATGAAGGTAGTCGGCGAAGAAGGGACCACCCTCGAGGATTTCATGATATACCAGAAAAGCGAGTTCTTCGACTATGTGTATCTCCAGCAGAACACCTTCGACAAGGTTGATGCCGCTACGGGCCGCGACCGGCAGATATATGTCTTTGACAAGGTCATGAAGGTGATGGACGCGGATTTCACGCTGGACTCCAAGGACGAGGCCCGGAAATTCATCCAGGAGATGAGGCAGTTGTTCATTGACAGCAACTACTGCGAGACAGATTCAGCCGAGTTCAAAAAACTCGAGAAGGAGATAGACGACAAGATCGCCAAAAGTGAGAAAGGGCTATAATTCCCCGAACTCACCGCGGGGCGACTTCAATGCAAAAATCAGAAGGTGACCATATTGACCCCGTTGACTTTATTGACTTTATTGACGAGCTTCGCTTCTGGAGCCGGGAAGATATCGGCGCCCTGCGCCGTATGGAAGCGGTGCTGAATCCGCCTGAGGTCGGCGTTTTTTCCGCTTGTTCAGGCGATTATGGGTCATTTTGTCGGCTTTTATGCGCCGCAGGCTCTGGAGTGCGCAACTTTTTTAGTTGCGCTTTGGCTTTGACAAGAGGTAAAATGCCAGCCATAAGGCTGGCGATCCATTTGCGTTTCACGCCGGATTACAGCACTAAAGCATTACAGCCCCCACCGACCACCGATTACCGATTACCGATTACCGATTACCGATTACCCGCGTCTCTCTGCGAACTTCCGGCTTCGCCTGTCGGCTACGCTCTGGCATGCGGGCGGGGTCATTTTGTCTTGGATTTTGCGATGATGGCGTAGAGCACAGCCGCGGCGCAGTTTCCGACGTTGATTGATTCTTTTTCTCCGAGCATTGGCAGGCTGACGATTCCGTCGCATTGCAGGAGTGTCTCGTTTGTGATGCCGAGTGCCTCGTTGCCGAATATCAGTGCTAGTGGGAATGAGTATTGTTTTTCCCATGCGAATGTGCTGTTTTGAGTGTTTTCGACGGCGAGAATCTGCGCGGCGCCCTCGGCACGGAGTGCCTTGACGGCCTGGAGGGAGTCTGGGAACTGTCTGCATTTGACCAGTTTGTCGGCGCCCATGGCTGTTTTCTCCAGTTTCGGATGAGGTGGGGAAGGGGTATAGCCGCAAGTGATCACCTCGTGCGCGCCGACGGCGTCAGCGAGTCGGAATATGTTTCCTGTGTTGTGCGCGCTCCGCAGGCGGTCCAGCACTATCGTCAGTCTGCCTATCCTTATGTCCATGGCTTTAGCTCCCTCAATTTTTCAGCTCGTGCAGGGCCATTTCGCCGCCGCCGATGGTGAACTCGGCAAATCCTCTGCGGCATGCAGCCTCATTGCCGCCCTGCGCCTGCTGGGGGACACGCAGGCACCATGGAAGCTGTCGTGCCAGTCGCCGCAAATCGGCGCGGCGTTGCCGGAGGAACAATCCTTGTCTGCGAAATTCGCAAAGGTATTTCTCCAGAATGCGCCCATTGACATGGAGACCGCCCTGTCGTCCTCGATGTGCAGGCGGTATACAGTGGAGGCTTTCTCCAGAGTATTCAGCAGTGACCTCAGGAACGACCCGTCGGGGATATACAGCGGCCCAAGCGCAGAAATGCCCCATCTATCCAGCAGTTCCAGATACCGGTCTGCAAGATGCGATGTTTTCAAACCTTTACCCATGCCCTCTTCTTCCATGACTCCATTGCCTTCTCTGCGAGCTGCACGCCTTTAGCACCTTCCTCGAGCGTCCATCTGAAGGGGGTGTTGCACACCACGTGCTTGAGGAAGAGCTCCCACTGGACCTTGAATGCGTTGTCGTACGCGATGGTGTCGGGCATAAGTGTCCAGTCCTTGTAGTAGTCGGTGAGGTCTTCGGCATCCGGGTTCCAGATCGGTTTGGGCGTGGCGGCGAGTGGTTGGATATATACCTGCCTCAGCCCGGCAACCGCCGAGCCGTGAGTGCCGTCAACCTGGATGTTGAGCAGGTCGTCCCGCCTGACCCTCACGCTCCATGAGGAGTTGAAAGAGGCGAATACCCCGCCCTCGAGCTCGAACATGGCAAAAGCCGCGTCGTCGGCGGTGCATTTATAGGGCTTGCCTTCCTCGTCAATTCTTTCGGGGATGTGAGTGGTCGCCACGCATGAGACCGCCTTCACCTTCCCGAAGACGTTGTCGAGGACGTATCTCCAGTGGGGGAACATGTCGAGTATCATGCTTCCGCCGTCCTGCTTACGATAGTTCCATGAGGGGCGCTGCGCCGGGACGGGCTTGCCGTCGAAAACCCAGTACCCGAACTCACCCCTTATCGCCAGTATCCTGCCGAAAAAACCGGTCTCGACCAGAGTCTTGAGCTTCAAGAATCCCGGCAGCCATAGCTTGTCCTGGACAACCCCGTTCTTCAGCTTCGCGGCCTTGGCCAGATTGAACAGCTCCATCGCCTCGCGGCTGTTCGTGGCCGTGGGCTTCTCGCAGTAAATGTGCTTCCCGGCGGCGATGGCCTTTTTTACTGCCTCTGTGCGTCTTTCGGTGGTCTGCGCGTCGAAGTATACGGGGTATTTGGGATCCTTCAGCAGCGAGTCGAGGTCGGTGGATATTTTTTCGACCCCTGACATCTCTGCGAGTTTGCGCAGTTTCAGCTCGTTGCGTCCGACGAGTACCGGATCGGGCATGATGCGCTCAGTCTCGGATACCTTCACCCCGCCTTGCTTGATTATCGCCGACACCGAACGCATCAGATGCTGGTTGGTCCCCATCCTCCCGGTCACCCCGTTCATGATCACCCCGACCCTGTGTACCTTGCTCTTAGACATAATCCATTCTCCTTTGTACTGCTGAGCTGATTTCTGCTTGAATATTTTATCCCCTTAACATCTGCTGTTCAATCCTGTTTTTGCTTTGGCGGCTCGACGCATTGCGGGAATGCCCCTTCCGGCAGCGGCGGCACATCCTTACCAGCCACGGGAAGTGTCCCGGAAAGCTCCTGCTTCCAATGCTCGACGCTGCCCGCTGGACCGTACACGTAGACCATTGCCGCGGGATTCTTCGACACATTCGTCATCTGGTGGAATACCCCGGAGGGGATATACACCGCCTGCCCTTTTTGCATCGTGAAACGTTCCTCGCCAAGGCACATCTCCACCTCACCCTCGACAATAAAATAAACCTCCTCCTGCTCCTGGTTGTGCCATGGCACCTGTCCCCCGTCGGCCTCGAGCGTCACATAGCCCATTGCAAAATTCGCAGCTTGTATCGGCGCGGCGCCTCCGACAAGATTCCGTGTCCTCCGCCTCGCTGGATACTCCCGCCCCTCGATCTTCGACAGATCAGATATTATCATTGGAATCTCCTTTTTAGGTTTCAGGTTTCAGGTTTCAGGTTTCAGGTTTCAGGTTTCAGGTTTCAGGTTTCAGGTTT
>CAZANS010000245.1:0-4068 GCA_964486565.1 uncultured Victivallales bacterium | reverse complement strand
TTTTGGAGGGCCATTGTCCCCAATGGCCGTGTTTTTGCGTGCCTCTGCACCGACCGGATAATTATGAGACGATTAGTAAGGTTCCTGTCAATTGCTAGAACAAACCCCGATCACGTAGCGCAAAGGCGAATAGAAAACCTTCTGCCTCTCGTTGCCCCTGTTCACAACATGGTAACTTGCGCCCGGATATTCTATCCTCAAAGGTCTTGCCATATATCTTCTCCTATATTATCGTCTTACGGTTCTCGATCAATATATATGGCATTCTCCCAAAGTCAATAGCGGGAGTGTGACCCCGCGCCCCGCGTCTTACGGTTCTCGATCAATATATATGGCATTCTCCCAAAGTAATAGCGGGAGTGTGACCCCGTGCCCCGCCCGTGCCCCGCGGATAATGGCCTTTGGGTCTGGCAACCCGGGTGCACTAACTTGAAAAATATACACTGTTGTCGCTCATTTCCCTGTCCCAGTTGTCGGGAAGAAAATCCTCCTGCGCTCCTTCGGCAATCTGCCTGAAGGCATAGCGGGTCTGCTCCTCGTAAAACTCGCAGAAAGCACCCCGGGTGCCGAGGCTGCCGTTCATAGTATATGCCTCTGCCGGACAGGGGGCACCGCAGAAGTTGCGTATTGCGCAGTCTCGGCAGAACTCGATGTTCTCGGCGACTCTGGAAGTCATTTCCCTGAACGGTAGAGATTCGAGTATCTCTCCAACGGAGTTCTTGAAGATGTTTCCGCCACGGAAATCCGGGACACCGATGAATTCGCTGCATGGGAAGACATCGCCCGAGGCAGCCACCGCAAAGAAGCATCTCCCACCCCCGCAGGGGGATATGTCGCACATCAACTTCCGACCGGAAGGAGCCAAAATCGCAAGAAGTACGTTAGCAAAATTCGCAACAACGATTTTCCTGCCGGTCTTCCTGTAAAGATACACGCTTCTGTCGAGTGCCTTGAGAAAATGCCCGGCTGCATCCTTATCATGCGGCCTGATCTTCCTGGAGCCAGGCTGGGTACAGCGTATCGTGTTGAGCAGACAAGTCCTTACACCCTTCTTGTGAAGGAAGTCAACCGTGGAGCTAAGACTGTCCATGTTCATGGACGAGACTGTGCATATCACGCTCAAACCCTCATAGTCTGCGAATTTCGCAAGGGTCCTGTCTACTTCAGAGAATGTTCCTGTCCCGCTCCAATCGCGCCGGGTCATGTCGGAGATCTCAGGCGACGGCCCGTCAACTGAGAGCCCTATCATCACACCGCTGTCCTTGATAAACCGTATGTCGTCGTCGTCGAGAAGCGTTCCGTTAGTCTGGATACCGAATATGAAATCGGCTCCGAACTTCCTGATAATATGAAACATGGCGCTTTTGTTGACCGTCGGCTCCGCGCCGTGGAAAACCACCTGCGCCTTCCTCCCCTTCGGGAGAGTCGCGGAAAAATATGCTTTGATTTTCTCGAAAGCAACCTCCATACGCTTCGCGCTCATCTGCCTGCCGCCCTTCCTCATCTCTTCCGGAATGTAGCAGTATCTACAGTTGAGATTGCATCTGTCGGTCGGGTTGAAATAGACAGCCGACGGCTTCAGATTGAACCTGAGATCCCTCATCTCACGGCGGTAGTCTGCGATTTTCGCAGACACCCGAACGCCCAACTTATTGCTGAAAAGCTGCTCCGACAGGGCATCCTTGCGCACAAGCGCCCAAAATGCCGAATCCGGCTCCACCAGGGCGCAAAAGTCCCTGTGAGAGATGTCCAGCGGGACGATCCGCAGGTTCTCCCCGGTATTGAAGTTCTTCATGTTATATTGATCTTATTCCTTTACCATGATGTAGTGCGAAAGCCCAGTGCCCTTAGCCTTGCATTTCTTTCTGGTCGCGATCACCTTTTCACTTCTCTTTTTCATCTCCGACTCCTCTGTTGTCGTGTTTCAAAACAAAAAAAAAGGATTCCGGAAAAGGCGGGTCAAATCGCCTTTTCCGGAATCCTTTTCCATCAGATCCCTATATTTCCAGCTCCAGCAGGTCTTCTGGCTCCCGGATCATCTATTCTGAGTCAGCCTTCCCGCCACAGTACCGCTCGTGCGATCTGTCGCAGTGGCCTCCTGCAAAATTCGCAGGAACGACTCATTCAATCCCCGGTCACAGCGGCGGGTCCGCCGCGGATTCTAACCGCGTTCCATATATGCTGAAACCTATGCACTATAATCCCATTTATTTATAAGTCAATAACGAAAAATATTTTTTTTATTTTTTTATTGAGCCAATTTCAAAACTACCCGTGGCCGCCCAACGAGTTGGGGCGGAGGCACAGCCTGCGCTCCCAACGCGGTTCACACGGAGTTTTGGAATTTGCTCTGGAGACACAGAGTCGGTTCGGTAGGCAAGATTATTCAGGTCAGGATTCCTGGGATATTTGCTGGACGGAGTACCTCTTTATCTGCAATGGTTGATCGTTCGACTACAAATGGGATACAGGGTTCCCCTTCACAGGCAATAACCTCAATGGATGCTTAAGAAGCGGACAGCCAGTAAGGCCACTATTGCAAGGAGGGATGTCAGGGTATCTGCAACAACATGCATGTACGCCGCTTTGAGATTGTGATCGTGAAGATGTCTGTCTGTATGGTCTTGATGTTCTGCATCGTGCAGGAGCAATGCACACCCTATGTTTACAGCAAGTCCGATGCAGGCGACAACGAAAGCCTGAGAGAAATGGATTTCATGGGGATTTAGCAGACGTGTAAGCGACTCGAACAGCATCCCGAATGCGACAATCCCAAGGACGACGGCGCTTGTGAATCCGGCAAGGGATGAGACCTTGCCTGTCCCGAAAGTGAAAGTCGGATCGTCTTGATGGCTACGTGCAAACCGAAAGGCAAATGCAGACACCCCCAGAGCGAACATATGTGTACCCATATGCACACCGTCGGCCAGAAGAGCCCCGCGCCCCCCCGTGCCCCCGTTTATTCCTCGATCCAGAAGTACTGGTTGCCGCTTGAGACATCCCAGCGCGTGCCCTGTGTTGTTATCTCCGCGGAATTGTACCATTTGCCATGTCCGTCGGAGAATATCTGGTTTGCGCCGGTGAACTTCTGGTCTGAGAGTGCGTGTGGCCCGTTAATTACCGCGCCGGAGCCGGAGCTGTTCTTCTCCCCGGTCCAGTCGTTTACATCGTCGCCGACGATGGGGCCGGGGTCGTCAGGCTTGGCAGGAGACAGATTGCCAGTGAAAAACGGGTGGTCTTTCCAGTTGGTCATCATGGCGTAGTTGGGCTGCCCGGGCAGAGCGTTGGGATAGTATGCAAGGAACATGTTTGTACCCAGCAACCCTGTGGCGGGCTTGGGGGAGCTGGGGCATTTCCATACCGCCTGGGTCTCCCCGGGAGGCTCGATGCCGTATCCATCGAGCGCCTCGATGGAGTCCCGGTCAACATTGTCGGGGTAGTCGGCGGCCCCCTTGTTCACACGGGGGAAATTATCGTAGGAATGTGCGTAGGAGATCATTGCCAGTCCTATCTGCTTGAGGTTCGAGAGGCATGCGGATCTCCTTGCGCTTTCTCTGGCGATGCCCAGCGCAGGCAGGAGCATCGCCGCAAGTATCCCGATTATTGCGATGACCACGAGCAGCTCGATGAGCGTGAACGCCATAGAGTGCTTCGGACTTTGCTCAAGAGCTACGACGTGACAAGTAGTTCTACGAAGTTCGCCCCGGCATATCCGGACGCTGGGGTCAGCGTCCCTCAAGGTTGCCATGTGGCCGTATTTTTGAGGTCCATTGCCTGCCCCGGCGTAGTCACGAAGACGGATCCTCAATGGCCGTGTTTTTGCGCACCATAACTTCATTCTTTCCCTCCTCAAATACAACAAGAACTTAACATGCAGGTTAAACTCAACTGGCATCGTCTTAATGTAATTATAGCACATTGTGAGTCCGGAAACAAAAGGATAATTGAATTAAGCCGTAAAAGAGGTCTAGGCATGCCACGTCGTGGTAGAGGTTGGTGTGGATGGCAGGTTCAAATGACGGGGCGGCTTTCTTGTTTTTCCTTCTTTCGGTCTTTGATTCCGTGATT
>CAZANS010000244.1:0-4079 GCA_964486565.1 uncultured Victivallales bacterium | reverse complement strand
CTGCCACGACTGCCCAAGCGCAGGCCGGTGGCGAAGGGGAGGCCCCCGCCGAAGTCCAGCGCAGGCTTAAGCTGCCCATGTCATCCTTCCCGGGCAACTGCTTCGTGTTCACAGATTTCGTCGCCCCTACGGACACCGAGCGGTTCCGCGGAAAACGCGGCGCGGTATACTCCCCAAAAAGCGCATGGAGATACCTCGCAGAAAGCGAAAAGGTCAGAGAGGCCGCCAGAAATGGGCTTTGCGGCCATATCTGCATCAGGCCTTTCAGAAGGATGAGCATCCCGCGCGAGTTCCGGCTTTTCATCAAAGGCTCGGAACTGAAGGCCATGAGCCAGTACTGGCTCGTACGCCATTTCCGCCGTCTGGAAGGGCGCAGGGATCCCTACTGGAAGCTCGCATCATCCCTCGTGAAGGAGATTGCGTGGCGATTGCCCTTGCCCGATCTGGTCATGGACATCTACATCACCGGACGTAACGAGGTGCTGATCCTTGATTTCAACCCATGGGGCCCCCCTACCAGCCCTCTGTTGCTGAGGACATGGGAGCGCGACTGGGAATCCGACATCGGAATAAGGCTAATCGCTCCCCCGACCAAACTCTCCGGCGAAATCAACGTCTCTTTCTAAGGAGCCAATTTCAAAACTCAGCGCTGCCATGGGGAGTTTTGAAACGGGCTCTAGGCATTGGATAAATCCCCACCTGATTACTGCTATGTGCATGGCATCTAACCATGCACATAGCTTGACAATTTTTAAATAACGATTATTGTTATCATCATGAATATTAGCAGGTCAGTACAAAGGCGTTTGATTGGCTCTATGGAATGTTAAGCAAACAATTAAGGAAAGGTGGTGTGGCATGTTGAGCAAGAAGATGGAAAAGGCGTTGAATGCGCAGTTCAACTTCGAGATTTACTCGGGTTACATCTACGCGGCGATGTCCTCGTGGTTCAAGTCTAAAAACTTAAATGGGTTAGCGAACTGGATGAATGTTCAGTTCAGGGAGGAGTTCGACCATGCCTCGATGTTCTACGGGTATATGCATGACTGCGGGGCAGAGGTGCTTTACGAGGCCATCCCCAAGCCGAAGAGCTCATGGCGCGACCCCGGTGATGTCTTTAAAGATGCGTTGGCGCATGAACGCAAGGTCACCTCGAACATAAACAAGATTGTGGATCTGGCGATCGAGGAGCACGACCATGCGACGAACGCTCGTATGCAGTGGTTTGTCTCAGAGCAGGTCGAGGAGGAGGCCAACGCCCTTGGGGTTATACAGCAGATTGATCTTGCAAAAGGTTCGCCTGACGCGCTGATGCTGCTTGACAGGGAGCTTGGACAGAGGTTGTACACCCCCGTAGGGCAGGGTGCATAGCCGTACCGGCGATTTCCCCGCAGGATCAGTATGCCGTGTGCTGAATGGGGCTTGACTTGAGCGGTTGATGATTTGGTTTTAAGTTGTGTCGTTTCGTAAATCGGTGATTTAATAAGGAAGGGATTGAGCATGAAGAAGTATGTGTGCAATGTGTGCGGTTATGTCTATGACCCTGAGGTTGGCGACTCTGGCGGGGGGATTGCCCCTGGGACAGCTTTCGAGGACATCCCTGACTCTTGGGTATGCCCGGAGTGCGGGGTCACTAAAGATGATTTTGATGAGCAATAGTCTTTGAAGAGCAGAATTTGTATAGCCTTTGCCATTCTTTTTGTTTTTTGCTGGATTTCTTATGGAGCCGAGCCCGGCTCAGAACCTTTCGTATGGAATGCGGCAAAGTCTGAAGACGGTCTGATTGTCGTCGGGGTTGGGATCCTCGAGGGGCATTATCTTTACGCCGACGACAGGACGGAGGTGGCGTGCAAGGCCTCGGGCAAGGCTTTGCAGTATGTTTCGCGCCCCGAGCCGGTCATGCACCATGACGAGTTCGGCGCAGGGGCGATTTTCCCTCCTGGAAGACATTCATGGAAATTCATAGCCATTGAAGATGTCGAGCACTCTGTCGAGGTTGATTACCAAGGGTGCAGGAAGACGACATCGGATCATGAGGGGATATGCTATCTGCCTGTACAGGTGTCTTTTGTTTTGAGGTCTTCTGGTGAATCCCATCGTGAAGGGCCTGAAGGCCTGGATACAGGAGTTCCTGTTTTAGAATCGTCCGGGATGGCTTCCCGCGTCCGGCAGGAACTGGATCATTTTTCCGTGTTGCGCTCCGGCGGGGGATACATGGACAAGACTCAGTTCCTCGAATTCCTTGGATACGACACGCCATCCGGAACCGCCGTGGAGGGAGATTTCCTTAAAGAAAAGGGGGCGCTCGCCGTCATCATTATCGTCCTACTCGGAGGGCTGATGCTCAACCTGACTCCATGTGTCCTTCCCATGATCCCCGTGAATCTCGCGATAATCGGTGCCGGAAGCGCCAGCGGAAGCAAGGGAAAAGGTTTCCTCAGGGGCACAGTATACGCCCTTGGCATATCTCTCGCCTACGGGGCACTGGGGGGCGTGGCTGTCATCGGAGGTGCGAGGCTTGGGACTCTCAGTTCTACAACCTGGTTCAATTTCGCCGTCGCCGTGGTCTTTCTGGTGCTTGCCGCGGCCATGTTCGACATGTTGTCAATTGACTTCTCGAGATTCAGCCCCGCATTCGCCAACATCAAGCCGGATAAGGGCTCATTGCTACCGGTATTATTGTTGGGGGCTTTGGCTGCCTTGCTTGCAGGCGCATGCGTCGCGCCTGTGGTCGTCGCCGTGTTGCTGCACTCCGCGGCTCTGTATGCAGCAGGCAACCTCGCCGGGCTCTTCCTGCCACTTGCCCTCGGAGTCGGGATGGCTCTGCCCTGGCCCCTCGCCGGCGCGGGCATGGCCTTTCTGCCCAAGCCTGGGGCATGGATGACACGGGTAAAGCAGATTATGGGTGTTTTCATTGTTTTGGTGGCCGCTTATTATGCCTACCTTGGTTTTTCCCTGCTTTCTTTTTCATCTGGCGTTGCCGGGGAGGAGTCTTTTCACGCACTGGAACGCGCGTTGAAGGAATCCCGCGTCACAGGGAAGCCGGTGCTCGTGGATTTCTGGGCCACTTGGTGCAAGAACTGTCTCGAGATGGACAGGGCGACGATGAGAGAGCCTGAGGTTGTAGGGAGGCTTGAGGATTTCGTCTTTGTCAAGTTCCAGGCAGAGCACATTGCCGACCCGGATATAAGAAAGCTTCTCGACCGCTTCGGGATCGTCGGGCTGCCTGGTTTCGTTATACTCTACCCGGAGAGAAAATCATCAGATCGGAGACTATGATCGTGAAAACCACTCCTTTGGGAATCGCCGCCCCAGTCGTTGCCATGATGGCGCTTATCGCCTGCGGATGCACCAATGTAAGGCTCAACATTTTCACAGGCAAGACAGAGCCATTGAGGGAGTTCGTCCTTGAAGGCCGTGCAATGGAAAAGGTGCTTGTCATTAGTGTGGAGGGGATGATAGCCAATCATTCCGACTTCAGCTTGTTCGCCGAGCATCCGGGGAATCTTGAGAACATCGTCGCCCAGCTTGATTGCGCGGAAAAGGATACGTATGTTAAGGCCGTAGTGTTGAAGATAGACTCCCCAGGAGGGCTTGTCACTGCAAGCGACATACTCTACAACGAGATACTGTCCTTCAAGCAGAGAACAGGCATGACGATCGTCGTCTCGATGATGGATTTCGCAACTTCGGGCGCCTACATCGCCGCGTTGCCTGCGGATCTTGTCACGGCGCACCCGACCACTGTGACGGGATCAGTAGGATGCGTTTTTATAAGGCCCCAATTATCCGGGCTGATGGACAAGGTCGGAATCAGGATGGATGTCAGCAAGTCCGGCGATAACAAGGACATGGGTTCCCCCTTCAGGCCTTCAACTCCCGAAGAGGACAAGCTTTTCCAGGATGTCATCGAGAAGTTCAATGCAAAGTTCATGGAGCTTGTTGCCAGGCACAGGACAATCAGTGGCGAGGGCATGGCTCTGATTTCCACTGCGCGGATATTCCTCGCGGAAGAGGCGCTCGAGCTCGGCATGATAGACAGGATATGCTATCTTGATGAAGCCATGGCACATGCTAGG
>CAZANS010000243.1:0-4082 GCA_964486565.1 uncultured Victivallales bacterium | reverse complement strand
GCATCCAAAATGGCAGGCCGCGCGGCCACGGGTAGTTTTGAAATTGGCTCTAGGATTAAAGATTAAAAGCTATAAGAAGCGACAGAAGGAGGTGAGAGAATATGACCGAAGTGCGCACACGCAAAGGCGAGCCTATAGATAAAGTCCTGCGTAAGCTCAAGAAGAAGATGGACAAGGAGGGTACGTTGAAGGATCTTCGCAACAGGCGTTACTATGAGAAGCCAAGCGAGGCCAAGAGGCGTTCCAGGAAGAATGCTGGCAGACGCTAGTTTTTTGATTGCTTTCTTCGCCCGGCCGAGAAAGGCCGGGCTTTTTTTTGGTGCCTGGGCTAAATCTGCAACGACAAGAACGCCCACATCGGTATTCTAGGGACTCTGGCAAACTCGAAAGAGTTCCTGACAGGGGGCCGCCCTATGCCTCTCAAAATGCTTAATCCTAAATGAAGCAGTTAAATCTCAAAAATGACAGTTAACATATTTGTATACAAAGCTTTAAGACTAACTTAGCTTTCACTTTTTTGGTTAGAAGAATTTTTGAGATTTAACCCTTCGGGTTGCCGGTTGACCTGAACACTGACCCCTGATTCCTGCTCTGATTGGCATCTGAACACCGCAATTCAGATTTCCCCTTGCGAAATTCGCAAGCCGGGGTTATACTAACCCAATAATGTGATTTTTTATGAACTCAACTGTAGAGGGCAAGGTATGGCGACTAGAGGGTATTTGATCTGCAGGATGTTTTTTCTGATTGGGGTCTTGATTTTGGCGGTCTGCTGCTCGCCCTCAAACGAGAAGGCGCACCCTGTATTTGTCAAGGCCGAGAATCTTTTCAAGGAGCGCGAGTACGAAGCGGCGGCGGCGGCCTACCAGGAGTATCTCGACTTCAACCGTCGGTCTTTCTTGACGCACGAGAAGCTCGCAAGTATCTACCGCAATCACCTCGACGATCCGTTTCTGGCGGCCTATCACTACCGGAGATATCTGGAGTACAGGCCCGACTCGACTGACAGGGATTCCATCGAGGCTTGGATCGTCGCCGCGGAGAAGGATTTCGCCGTGAAGACGCAGAGAAAATATCCCCACGACTTCGTCTCGCCGGAGCATGTGAGGAAGCTCGAGGACGACAAAAGACGTCTGGTGGAGTACGCTTTGAGGATCAAGGATCAGAACGCGCAGTTGCTCAAGCAGGTCAAGGCCGGCGCCCCGGCACGGCCATCGGCAGCCACCACAGTCGTCCCTGAAGGGATACAGGAGATATACACCGTCAAGACGGGCGACAGCCTGCAGAAGATATCCCGGGACTTCTACGGCACCTCTGCCCACTACAGGCTGATCTTCGAGGCCAACACGGATGTAATCAAGTCCGAGTCCCAGCTTCAGGTGGGGCAGGAGCTGAAGATACCCAAGCTGAGCGAGACGACTGCCGGCGCTAAATCTTCCCCTCGCCCCTCGACCCCGGTTGATGATTATCCCGGCCTGATTACCGAGTAAGAGTAATAACGGGGAAATGAATTGATTGGATTTAGGATTTCTACTAGATGATGCCAGTTCAACTTCCTAGAGGCAAGGATATCTGAAATCAGGCGGGCGGTATTGTGTCCTGCTCGGCGACCCTGCTGGCCGACTTCAACCGCCCCTCGAGCAGCAGACGCCATCTCTCAATTTCGTCGTCACCTATTTCCGCCGGTATCCTCACCGGGTCGCCGATGACCATCTCAATCCTAGACCATGGCTTGGGTATCTGGAAGCGGTCCCAGCTCTTCAGCTCCCAGTATGCCGAGTAGTTTATCCCCAGCGGGACTACCGGGATGCCTGTCCGAGAGGCGAGGATCACCGACCCCTTGCTCATCACATAGCGCGGCCCGCGCGGGCCGTCGGGTGTGATGCACACATTCGTGCCCTCCTTGAGCATCGCTATGGACTCCCTCAGAGCCGCGGCACCCTTCTTCGATGAAGACCCCCTCACGGTGCGTACCCCGAAATATCCCATGATATTTGCCAGATACTGCCCGTCACGCGAGGCGCTTATCATCGCCGCCGACCTCTTCCGTGCCCACCGCGGGAACACAGTCGGGAAAAGAAACAGCCTGTTGTGCCAGGTCACGGTGATGTAGGGAAAGGTCTTCAAGTCCATGCAACCGTTGGGGTCAAGGATCTCCAGCCTCATGAACAAGCGCATGAAACGGATCACCAGCACCGCAGGGAAAAAAATCCACGACGGAGGCCTCTTGAACTGCCTCAGAAAATGCTTTAACCTCCCTGACAATACTCTCTCCCAAATTCAATCTTTTTACAAAGAGGCAACGGAGGTAAGGAAGTTTTTCTTCTTACTCCCTTTCCTTTTCTTTCCTCTTTGTGAACCTATCCCCGTTTCGCGAAGTTCGCAAATCGAATGCCGAAGATTTTGCGGGGCTAGCGGGCGGCGAGGCCGCCAGCCGTGGAGGGACACGCTTGTCGTGTCCGCTGAATATTTCGGTCGCGACAAGCGCGACCCTCCATGCAGAAGCCACCACATTCATCTCCGTAGAGAAGAACAGGGACGGAGTATTGGATGTTTTAGGCAACAAGGCATGTTTTTGCTGATATTTTGGGTTGCTATATGGTCAACAAGTCAATGAGTGGTAGATTGTTTGTATGATCAGGAAGACGAGCATATTGTTTGAGCGCATACTTTCGGAGATAGGTTCCGGGGTCTTGAAGGCTGGTGATGTTTTGCCATCTCGGCATCAGTGTATGAGGCGTTTCAAGTATTCTCGTGGGACGGTGGACGCGGCGATAGGCAGGGACTATGGGGTGTACGACCATGTTACGACCGAGGCGCGCGCGGGGATACTCGCCGGGCTCAGGGGAAGACCTGCGGGCAGGACTTCAATTTGCTGGTCTTCGATCTTGAGCCTGACCTTCTGGCTTGCGAAGGTGTGCTGATGCTCAGCCAGGACTGGGATGCGATGAGGGCGATGGTATGGGAGTGGATAGATTTGAAGAACGAGGATGTGCGAAGGGTCTTCCGGCGCAGGGTGGTTCCCGGGCTGGTCTTCGGGAAGGGCAACTGAGCAATTTGTGCGATGGAATTGGAATACAGTAAATGTAAGGAGGCGCTTTAATTATGGAGAAGGCAAGGATTGGAGTGATTGGGGTTGGGAGTATGGGGTCGAACCATCTTGAGAGCATCAAGAAGATCGAACGGGCGGAGCTGACGGCGGTATGCGACATACGCAAGGATGTCGCCGACGAGAAGGCTTCGAAGCATGGGGTGAAGGCCTATTATCTTGGTGAGGAGATGATGAGGTCCGGGGATGTGGATGCCGTGATAATAGCGACACCGCACTACGACCACACCCCGTTGACCATAGCCGGTTTTGAGCACGGTCTGCATGTGCTTACCGAGAAGCCGATAGCGGTGCACAAGCATGACGCCGAGAGGATGGTCGAGGCCCATGCGAGGCACAAGTCTCTGGTTTTCGCGGCGATGTTCCAGATGCGTACTGATGGGATATACAAGAAGGTGAAGCAGCTTATTTCCTCGGGTGAGCTGGGGAGGCTGATGCGTGTGAGCTGGATCATCACCAACTGGTTCCGTTCGCAGGCGTACTATGACTGCGGCGGCTGGCGCGCCACCTGGAGCGGAGAGGGCGGAGGGGTGCTCCTCAACCAGTGTCCGCACCAGATTGACCTCTTCCAGTGGTTCTTCGGGATGCCCTCCAAGATCAGCGCGTTCTGCTCGCTGGGCAAGTACCACAACATCGAGGTCGAGGACGACGTGACGGCGTACATGGAGTATCCCGAGGGGCACACGAGCACGTTCATCACGTCCACCGGCGAGGCTCCCGGGACGAGCAGGCTGGAGGTCATGGGCGACCGCGGTAGGCTTGTGGTCGAGAACGGGAAGATCCTGTTCAACCGGACAGAGGTGCCGGTGGCGGAATATACCCGCACGACCGACAAGCGCTTCGAGGGGCCGGGCACATGGAGCATCGAGATACCATACCACAACGAGGGAATCGTAGGGCACCAGGGCATAATTGCCAATTTTGTTGATGCTATACTTGACGGCAAGGAGCTGATCGCGCCCGCCGAGGAGGG
>CAZANS010000242.1:0-4083 GCA_964486565.1 uncultured Victivallales bacterium | reverse complement strand
TCAAAGGCTCTGGCTCACCATCCCGGGGTGGCCCTGGGATATGCGGGCTCCTGCTGCGGGCTTTCTTTTTCCCTCATCCTGCAGATGTCTCCGTACTGGATCGCGTCCTTCCCGGAAAGGATTTTGGCCTTGCTGAACTTCACCTCCACGGAGGTGATCTCAATCATTCCGACCTCCTCCTCGGTGCCACCGAGTGCCTCGCCGGTGTCAACGTCCACGATTGGCTCGCCCTGGCTCACAACCAAGAGCCTGTCGCCTACATTCACTCCGGCACCCTGTCCGCGGTTGATCACGACCATGTCGCCACCGACCTCGATCACCTTCACCGGATATACACCTGCGAGTATTGCGTTGCCCATTTCCGTGGCGCTGCGGTCGAAAAGCAGCTCTCGGAAGTCGGCAAGCGTCCAGTCCTTGCGCTCGGAGGCGGGAATCTCGCGGCGCACATCCGCGCTCCTCAGCCTGTTCAGCACCTGGTCAGCGGAGACAATCCTGCCGCTCTTGCTCTCGATAATCTGAAACTGGCTCTTGAAGGTCGCGACTATCCTTGGGGTCGTCTCCCCTGTTATCTGGATGTTCTGCTCGATCACCTGGAACTCCATACGGTTTATGACCCCTGTGACAAGGTAGTCGGCGACAAGCAGCTTGCCGATTCTCTCCGCCTCTCCGGGCTTTATCCAGTCCGACTCCGTCAGCATGTTCTCGTTTATCACCCTGTCTATATGGGTCCTGCTGAGCATGTTGAATTTGCGGGACTTTGTGAGGAAGGCAATCAGATGGTTCGAGAACTCCCTCTCGACAAGAGTCCTGTTTACGACCAGATTGCCGATCTCGACAGTCTCGATGACTGGGCTGAGCTGGAACGGCAGTACAGCCATCGTCGGCTGACCTTGGGGGACCGCGGAAGCACCGAAAGCGACAAAGAAACACATGACGCACAACAATTTCCTGGTCATAACAACAACAACCTCCTTAATTGTTTTCCGCCGGTGATGACGCGGCGGCATTTTCCCTAAACCCACTTTATTCGTATGCGACAAAAAACGGTATGCTCCCGAAAGTCACCGTGTCCCCTGCCTTGACGGCGGTGGGCTCGGAAATCTCTGTGAAATTCACGTAGGTGCCGTTGCTTGTGCCGCAGTCCTTTAAGGTCAGCCTCTTGCCTGACACCGCTATCTCAGCATGGCGCCTTGAGACGTTCTTGTCGGGGACGAGCAGTTGGGAGAGCTTGCCTGAGCGCCCTACAAGCATGGGCGGGCTGCCGGCGGGGACCTTGATCGCCTGAAGCACCTTTTCCGGGTCGTTTGTAGGTGTCAGCGTGAAACACGGCGAGCCCAGGTTGTTGATCTCCTTATTCTCTCCAGGTGGAAGTTTGTCTGGGATGAAGACGGGGAACTCCTTTTCTCCGAATTTGAGTTTGTTGATCTTTGATGCCCCTGGTGGAATCCCGGGCTTCTTCTCTGGCGGTATCAGCTCTGGAGCTCCTCCGCCTGCACTGGCAAGAAATACAACAACCGACTCCGATCCGAGCTGCAGGACGTAAGGAAGATTCAAGGACAGCGACACCTGCCTCGAGGCGGTGCCGTCAACACGCATCATGTCCTTGGAGCCAATATCCATTGCGACCCACTTCTCAGGAGACTCGACTATCACCGCATGCTCGTTGTCCAGGCTGTTGTCGTTGAGGGTTATCTCATTGATTGAGTCAGCCCCTCCTATCCTGATGCCTCTCTGGGCAGAGAGGAAGTGTTTTCTTTTCCATGTGCCGGCAATTTTGACAAAGCAGTAAAGAGATGGCGCTGCAGCCTTAGGCCTGACACTTTTCGATGAATCCTCCACGATCTTGCCGGCTCGCTCATATGCAGGTATGACAGCGGTGGGTGCAATGAGCTCGTCGGCCTTGTCAGGTTTGGTTGGGGCTTTTAGCTCCTGAGACGGAGGTTTCGCTGTTGCGGGAGTCGGGGAAGGTGCCCTGAGAGTCTGGATACCGACATCGCCCGGCTCGACAGCAAGCGGGGGCCTGATCTGGAGCTTCTCGGGTTCAGCGGCGGCCGCAACGGAGGTTTCAGGTGTATCCGGCTTGAAACCAGCCCCGCCGGGAGTTATGGGCTTCGGCCTGCCTATCTGCGAGAGCGGCGGCCTTATGCCCAGAGGCCTTTTGCCGAATGCACCCAGAGGCTTCTTGCCAAACTGCATGACAGGTTTTTTGCCCAAAGGCATTTTGCCGAATACCGGTTTAGGCTTGTTTGACTCGGGTTCAGCGGCAGGCGACTCCACCGGGGACGCGGATTGTTCGGATTCCCCTGGAATATCAGCCTTGCCCTTTGTGGCGGCAGATCCTTCATCTTTCTGCTCAAGACCTGTGAGTGTGGGATGATCTTGAGAGTCTCCGGCCTTTGGAGCTTCGGCGGTTTTCTCCGACGCCGCTGGGGTTATGGATGCAGGCATGTCAAGGCTTTGCTCCTTGACTTCCTCTGCGGGTGCGGGGGTCAAATTATCCGGCTTGTCGGCACCCGGCTCTTGTGCTTTTCCCGGGGGCTTGATGCCTGCCCCGCCGGGAGCCATGGGCTTCGGCTTGCCTATCCGCGAGAGCGGGGGTCTCATGCCCAGAGGCCTTTTGCCGAATGCACCCAGAGGCTTCTTGCCGATAGGCATTTCCCCGCATGAGGGGGCGGGTTTGTTCGTGTCAGTGCCAGAAGGACTGACCTGCTCTTTAATCTCCAGATTTCCCCGCTCGTCATCAGGAGTGCCTGCTGGAGGTTTAGTATCGGATGCAGACGGCAGGTTCAATGGCGGCTCTTCGGGTAAGGAAGCCTTTTCCGGTGTTTCCTTCTTGGGCATTGAAGGCGGTGGTGCCGGGACAGGGACAGGTGCAGGAGGCTTGACCCTTCGGGCTTCGGGCTCCATTCCAGACGCGACTTCAACAGGCTCTGCCGGAGGCAATTCCTCCGGCAGGGAAATGACTTCCGAAGCCTCTTCATACTCCATTTCAGGCGCGACTTCAACAAGCTCTGCCGGAGGCACTTCCTCCGGCAGGGAAATGACTTCCGAAGCCTCTTCATACTCCGGAGCTCCCTGGACAACCGGCTCGGACTCCTCTTTCTTCAAGGACTTGACATCTATCTTCGCCGTATTCGGGTCTATGTATCTGGATCCCGTGAGTCTTATACCCGAAACAACCCTGTTGCTCTTGTCCTTTTTTTCGGACAATTTGAATATCGGCATAGCAAACCTCGCTTTCTAAAATTACCCGGCGTCGCAGATGAAAACATCCGCGCGATCAGCTTAACTTAGCCTGCCACAGCCGAATTACAACTTTTTCTTCACCCATCGCCTCATTTCTTCACGAATTCCATTCAGATGGCAGAGTCAAAATTCAAGATTTGCGCTGAAACGATGTAACTTTTCTCGTATTGCGGTAGTATAGTAGAGTATAACATGCCAACGGAAACAAGTTATGAATGACGAAGGACAGACCGACATCTCGCAAGACGGGAGGCTCGTCTCGGAGGTGCTTGGCGGAAACATCGAAAAGTTCGATCTGATCATCGCCCGGCACCAGCAGAGGGTGTTCAACTGCGCCTACGGAATCACCCGCAACAAGGAGGACGCCGGGGACGTGACCCAGGAAACCTTCATCAGGTTTTACCGAAACCTCTCTCAGTTCGACCCGGAGCGCCCGCTTGTCCCATATCTGCTCAAAATCGCGGTAAACCGCGCAATGACTCTGCTCAGGCGGCGCGTCCCCGAGGCATTGTCCGAGGTGATCGAGCTGACGGTTGATAGTATGGAGTCCTGCCATTCCGAGCAGCTTGACCGCAAGGACAGATCGGCATTCGTCAGGGTGCTGGTAGGCAGACTGCCCACAAAGCTCAGGGAGGTCTGTACGCTATACTACCTCTCCGAATGCTCATGTTCACAGGTAGCCGCCATACTTGGGATGAGCGAGAATGCCGTCAAGGTTTCTTTGCACAGGGTAAGAAAAAAACTAGTTGAACTATGGGGGGAAGGAGGATTCTGCCATGTCTGAGCCAGTTTCAAAACTCCGCGTGAACCGCGTTGGGAGCGCAGGTGCGGCAGGCG
>CAZANS010000241.1:0-4092 GCA_964486565.1 uncultured Victivallales bacterium | reverse complement strand
CTTCTGGAGAAAAAAAAGCTGTTGCCCAGAAAGGGATAGACCTGGCCGAGGTGGACAGCATCGTCGCGGACATCGGCGACCAGCCGCGGCATGTCATACCCATACTCACGGCGATCCAGAAGAAATACAACTATCTGCCCAAAGAGGCGATGGAAAGGGTCTGCGAGACCACCGCGATCACACCTGCTGCGATCAGTTCGGTGGCATCGTTCTACACGTCTTTCAGGCTTTCCCCTGCCGGGCGGCACATCGTCAAGGTGTGCATAGGCACTGCTTGCCACGTCAAGGGAGCCGGGCGAGTAAAGGAGGCGATCCTGCGCCATCTGAAGGTCGAGGAAGGCGGCGACACCGACGATGACCGTGTATTCACTGTCACTGAGGTGGCATGCCTGGGCTGCTGCACACTCGCCCCGGCGGTGCAGATAGACGACATCACCTACGGGCATCTCAATCCGGGCAATGTGGGGGACATGCTCGAGGATTTTCTTGAGCAGCAGAGGAAGCGCACGGGTTCTGGCGGCGAAAGGGGTGTGTGCGAGGGCGAGATTGACGGCGAGATAAGGATAGCCTTGGGCTCTTGCTGCGTTGCTGGCGGCAGCGCGAGGGTGATGGAGTCTCTCGGGAGGCAGGTCGAGAGATATCGGCTGCCGGTAAGGCTGCGCGAGGTGGCATGCTTCGGGATGTGTCATCAGACACCACTGGTGGAGGTTGTCGAGCGGGACGGGAAATCCACTCTATACCCGAAAGTTGATGAGGAGACAGCGAAGAGTCTTGTTCTTGCGCACTTCAGGCCGCCCTCGCTCGCACATCGGTTGGAGAGCAGGATTGATGCTGTGCTCGACTCCATGCTTTCAAGCGGCGGCATCAGGAAGATCACCCCCTGCGACATCAAGGACTCCGACGGCCCGGTGGAGGCATTCCTGGGCAAGCAGAGGCATATCGCCACAGAGAGCTACGGCAGGATCAGCCCCTTGAACCTGGACGAGTACGAGTGCCACGGGGGGTTCGATGCCTTGAGGCGTGTCTTTGATGCCGCTGATCCAGGCAGTACGATAGAGGATCTTATTCTTTCGGGTCTTCGCGGCAGGGGAGGGGCGGGGTTTCTGACGGGGAAAAAGTGGGCTGTCGTCCGGGAGGCCAGGGAAAGCCCAAAGTATGTCGTCATGAACGGCGACGAGGGGGATCCGGGGGCATTTATGGACAGGAAACTGCTCGAGAGCTTCCCCTTCCGAATAATCGAGGGCATGATAATCGCCGCCTACACGGTCGGCGCCTCGGAGGGCGAGCTTTACATCAGGCATGAATATCCCCTTGCCCTGCTGAGGGCCAAACAGGCCTTGGAGTTGCTTTATGGCCGCGGTTATCTTGGTAAGAACATCCTTGGCGGCGGTTTTGACTTGGAGCTTCGTGTGATGGAGGGGGCGGGTGCGTTCGTATGCGGCGAGGAGACGGCGCTGTTGAGATCCATAGAGGGCAAGCGCGGCACCCCGCGCAACCGTCCCCCCTACCCGGCCGAGAAGGGGCTCTGGGGAAAGCCGACGCTGGTGAACAACGTGGAGACCTTCGCGTGCGTGCCCTGGATAGTGCGCAACGGGTCTGAGGCATTCTCCAGGATCGGCACAGAGAGCAGCAAGGGGACCAAGGTGTTCTCACTGGCCGGCAAGATCGTCCGCGGCGGGCTCATCGAGGTGCCGATGGGAATCACAATCAACGAGATCGTCAACGATATTGGCGGCGGCATACAGGGGGGGCGTGGTTTCAAGGCCGTGCAGATCGGCGGGCCTTCCGGAGGGTGCATACCAGCAAGCCTGGGGGACATCCCCGTTGACTTCGAGAGGCTTGTGGAGGTTGGCGGGATAATGGGCTCCGGCGGGCTCGTGGTGCTCGACGACTCAGACTGCATGGTTGACGTGGCGAAATATTTCCTCGAGTTCTCTCAGCAGCAGTCCTGCGGCAAGTGCTCGTTCTGCCGAATCGGGACCAAGAGGATGCTAGAGATATTGGACTCGCTTACCCGCGGCGAGGGCAGCATGGAGGACATCGGGAGGCTCGAGGCACTAGCCCGGACAACTCAGGAGGGCAGCCTGTGCGGCCTCGGCCAGACCGCCCCGAACACCGTGCTCACGACGCTTAGGTATTTCAAGGACGAGTATCTTGCGCATCTCGAGGGCAGGTGCCCGGCGCTGAAATGCAACGAGCTTGTCAGATACTACATCACCCAAGACTGCGTCGGCTGCACCAAATGCGCGCAGATATGCCCTGTGGACGCGATAGAGATGAAGCCCCACCAACGGCACGAGATTGACGAGGAGAAATGTGTCCGCTGCAACATGTGCAAGGACACATGCAAGTTCAACGCAGTGAAAATCAGGACCCCCAGAAGGTAAGCTATGGCATCTAAAATAACCCTCGAGATTGACGGCAGAAAGGTGTCTGTGCCAAAAGGGCTCACTGTGCTCGATGCCGCAGATAAACTGGATATCCACATCCCCACGATGTGCTTTCGCAAGGGGCTGGAGCCCTATGCGTCCTGCATGGTCTGCGTAGTCAGGGACGCCGGGACGAAGAGGCTGTTGCCGTCGTGCTCGAGCATCGCCTGCGAAGGCATGCGCATAGACACCTGCTCGGAGGGTGTGGTCAATGTCCGCCGTGCGGCACTTGAGTTGCTGCTCAGCGAGCACTCCGGCAACTGCGAGGCGTTGTGCCGCGTGGCGTGCCCTGCTTATCTCGATGTTCCCGGTATGATACGTCTGGTGGCCTCGGGGAGATTGTCGGATGCCGCCGCCCTTCTTCGCGATCAGCTCGCGCTGCCCGGTGTCATAGGCCGTGTCTGCGCAGCTCCATGCCGAAAGGCCTGCCGGCGCGGAAGGCACGACGAAAGCGTGGGGATACGCGACATCGAGCGCTATGTCTCCGGCCTGGATGCTTCCGGCTTCCTTGCCAAAGCCGCCAAGCCGGGCGGTAAAAGGGTTGCAATCATCGGATCCGGCCCGGCGGGGCTCTCGACCGCATTCCATCTGTCTTTCGCCGGACACGCATGCGTGGTGTTCGAGAAGGATGCCGAGCCCGGCGGAAATCTGCGTAAAGAGATTCCGCCAGACAAGCTGCCCATGGACGTGCTCGATGCCGAGATTTCTATAATACGCGGCATGGGCTGCGAATTTCGCAATGGAGTGGATGTGGTCGCTTCGGGCGGGGGCGATGGGAAGATTGTGTTCGACGAGCTTTGCAGAAGTTTCGACGCCGTGGTCGTGGCCGCCGGTGCAGGGTGCTGCGATTTCGGGCTCGAGACCTGCGAAAAGGGGCTCCAGGTGCGCTACGGCACCTTCGAGACCTCGCAACCCGGTGTCTTCGCCGGCGGCGATGCCCTGGTAAGTCTCAGGCAGGCTGTGCGTGCAGTGTCCGACGGGAAGTCTGTCGCCGAAAGCGTCAAATCATTCCTGCTCTCCGGGAAGGCCGCCGCCCCAAAAGATGTCTTCGATTCCCGTACCGAAAAAGTAACAAAGGAGTCCATCGCTCGACAGGTCGTAAACGCAAGTCCCGAAAAAATCGCTCATCACCCTTCAGACTCATCCGCAGGATACAGCTACGACGAGGCAAAGGCCGAGTCGGAGCGCTGCCTGGACTGCGACTGCAGAAAAGCCTCCGCCTGCACTCTCAGAGAACTCGCCACGGAGCACTCCGCAAAACAATCAAAATACAAGTCCTCCGGCCCGCTCCCGGATTTCCCGGAGCAGACAGGCATCAAAACAGACAAGGGCATCCTGGTATTCCAGCCCGGGAAGTGCATCAAATGCGGAGTATGCGTGCGAATCTCGCAGAAATCCTCCGACACCGGGCTGACCTTCGTCAACCGCGGAATCGCCACCAGAGTCCTGGCCCCCCTCGAAGGGACCCTCGAGTCAGCCCTCGTGGAAAGTGCCGAAGAATGTGTCGAGGCATGCCCTACCGCAGCACTCTCATGGATGAATTCGCCACGCGATTTTTTGCCTGTATAGGGGAATGCATATCGCGGTGTTGATAAAAGAAAATCCTGTGAGCCAGTTTCAAAACTCCGCGTGAACCGCGTTGGGAGCGCAGGCTGTGCCTCCG
>CAZANS010000240.1:0-4119 GCA_964486565.1 uncultured Victivallales bacterium | reverse complement strand
AAGGGCGAAGGCGTGTAGGGTGATACTTTGTCCCTTGAACCTTAGAAACGGAGAAGGGGGAAATCCTAATATCTAAACCCGAAACAAATCCGAAATTCAAATCTCTCAATCATTAAATCATTAAATCATTAAAACTGTAGTGCGGCTGGCATTCCACCCTTTGTCAAGGCAAAGCTCAACTGAAAAAGTTGTGCAGTCCAGAGTCTGGGGCGCGTAAAAAACGCTTGCATTCTCGGGTTGACGCGATATATTGAGCGGTATGCCGTGGCATGGTGCTGCGGCGAAAACAATATCGGGTGAGATATGGCCGGATCTGCAAGGAAACATCTTTTGCTGCCTTTGCTCGTTGTCATTCTGGGTGTGGCATGGCTCCTCAACGCCATGGAGTTCATGCCCGATGTGGACTGGATCTGGACTTTCGGGCTGGCTACCGTGGGCATTCTTACTCTCGGGGTCGGCGGCTTGAGCAAATTCACCTGCGTAATGGGTCCCTTCTTCATCATCGCTTCCGTATGCTCAGTGCTGAGGCAGACATCCAGGCTTAGGCTAGAGACCGAGATACCAATACTCATAATCGTCTTCGGTTGCCTCATGCTGCTTGTCCAGATTGTCAAGTTCCCCCTCTTCCGTGCTGCAAAGCCCGAGGATAAGAGCTAGAATCCACCAAACCGGCAATTCTGGCCCCGTCAAGCGTAATTCCAGCAAAAAAGTGTGGGGTTGGCGAAAAAAACAAACAAATTCGTCAAAACCGCTTGAACTGCCTCGTGTGCGTGCTATATTACTTGTTGTCATAAGTTCATAATTCAGGATGCATGCAGGAGGATGGAGCGATGGTTATTATTGAGCCGCACATACACATGTACTCGAGGACGACGGACGACTACCAGCGGATGTACGAGGCGGGTATAAGGGCTTGTGTTGAGCCTTCTTTCTGGCTTGGTTCTTCGCGTCGTTACGCTGGGACTTTTTTTGACTATTACAATTTGATTTTGGATTTTGAGACAGTGCGTTCGCGTCGTTTCGGCATAGACCATTTTGCGGCGGTGTCGCTTAACCCGAAGGAGTCGGAGGATCATGTCCTTGCCAAGGAGGTGATAGACGGGATGGACGAATATCTCGAGCATCCACGGTGCGTGGCTCTGGGCGAGATAGGGTTCAACAACAACTCCCGTGAGGAGGAGTACGCTTTCGAGCGGCAGTTGCATATCGCGAACGAGAGGAAGATGCCCGTTATCATTCATCTGCCGCATCTCGACAAGGTCAAGGGTATCGAGCTGACTACAAGTGTCATCAGGAACGAGGGTATCCCGGAGCACCTGGTCGTCATAGACCACAACACCGAGGACTCTATGCCGCTGGCCAGGAAGACCGGTTGCTATACCGGAATGACTGTCTATCCGATATCCAAGCTGACACCCCAGAGGGTCTCGTCCCTGGTCAAGGAGTTCGGATCTGAAAGGATGATCATAAACGGCTCCGCAGACTGGGGGATCTCAGACCCCCTGAGCCTCGTAAAGGTCGTTGAATTCATGAGCCGAGACGGACATTCTGAACAAACCATGAAATCCCTGCTCTTCGACAACCCGAACTCATTCTACAGCGCGTCGCACAAATGGAAGCCCGAATTCGACCTCCTACCCGTGGATCCCAAAGAATTCCAGAGATAATCCTGAACCGCGCCTGGATTGACCTCGTCATCCGTCATCGTCGCCGCTATCGTCCACCGGCCACAGAGGAAGACACATTGGCATGATGTGCCAGATGATATACCCCGAAATCTTCCGGGGCACCGTCAGCCATGCCGCACAGAGCTACCTGCCTCAGAGAAACACCTGCGGGCATTTCCCCGGACTCAAGCCCGCCGACACACAACGAAAGCCCAGAAAAGACAGGAAATGGGCAGTCGTCTCAGGGGACAAGGATCAGAACTGCAAAGAGATCATCGAAAGCAGCAAAAGATGGGATGACGGCAAGTTCAAATACAAATTCTTCGATGTTCCCGGCATGGGGCACACCAACGCATCCGGCAAGGTGCTCGAGGAAATCCTCACATGGCTAGGCGCTTGATAACCGGAGGGCAGAGGGCAGAGGACGGAGGGCAGACGACAGACGACAGAGGACGGAGGACGGAGGACGGAGGGCAGACGACAGAGGACGGAGGACGGACGACAGACGACAGACGACAGAGGACAGAGGACAGAGGACGGACGACAGACGACAGAGGACAGAGGACGGAGGACGGAGGACGGAGGGCAGAGGGCAGAGGACAGAGGGAAGAGGGCGCAGTTAAGTGCATGGCTGGGCGAGCTCGGCGGGGACATCACCCTCAACGTCGCCGGCAGCAGGGAGAGCAAGGCTCCCGGCATAGGGGAGAAAGTCAGGGAAATCCTGGTTCGGGGCCTTGACTTTCGGCTAAACCGGGCTATGCTAATATGCTAACGCGATGGGGCTTTCATGGTGCTCGTCAAAAGGTGAGGCTTTTGAACGGGCAGTTTGAAATTAGTGTTTTGAAACAGGAGGGTCGAATGAAGTGTTCCTATCGGTATGTTTTCTATTTCCTTCTCGCCTTGGCATCCTTCTGCATTCCGGCAGATATACATGCCCAGGCGAAGATGAAGCCGGGCAAGATAGAGATCGAGAACCTGGAGGAGGAGCTGGCGGGCCTCCCGGAGGAGGATCGGGAGACGATAAAGGGGTTGAAGTTCTCCGACCCTGTCGTCTCGCCGCAGGACTCCAGGAGGTTCGGATTCATCCAAGGAAGCATTGTCGTGACCAACAAGGGCGAAAGACATACGATAGCCGACAAGCTGAGAGTGGAGATGTGGGCTCTGTGCCAGAACATGGATCGGGAGTGGGCCGTCATACACCTGTCGACCCCGATCCTTATCAATGAAAAAGGGAGAAAGAAGGTCGGTTTGAGCTTCCGCCAGTGGAATAGTCTTTTCGATAGGCTGAACGGCGGCAAAAAGGAGAAGCTGCAGGGCAGCCTGACCCGCGTCTACTGGGAGGACGTGCTCATATATGCCTATCTCGGCAAGGAGAAGCCCAGGAGGGGCTCGCGCGACGTGCCGGAGAACTGGTGGGAGGACGATTCCCTCGACAGGCATTAAGGATAGGCCATGAATGCCAAAAACACCACATGTGTTTTGCTTGCCGCGGCCGTGCTTGCACTGGCTGTGTCGCGGGTGCCCGGCCTTGAAGTGCCGGAGGGCCTGTGAAGTCCGCCAAGGCGAAGGAGTCCGCCGCGACCGGCGCAGACAGGGAATGGAGCGTCAACGGTCTTTCTCCTTGCAAGCCATCGAGCGGATCACGAGCGTCCTCGTCCTGCCGCACCCGGATCGAGATTCGCAGCTACGGCTGCCTCCCCAACGGTATTACGGTGAAACAACTGTCGGTAAAACATGATTCCAAGCCGGTCAACCCACTGATAGCCGGCGCGTTCCACCGGACCGGAGCCGTGGAGGTGTGGAGCCGGGGCACAAACAGGGTGATCGCGCTGTGCAGGAAACACGGCGCAGCTCCGCCGACCTTCAACGAACAAAGCGGTTTCCTGACAGTGACATTCAAGGCGCAGATAGTAGCCGGTGGCGCGGCGGGAACATCCAGAGCCGGCACCCCACAAGTCACGCAGCAGCCTGCAGAAGTACCGCCTCACCAACGAGGGCAAACGCTATGTGCTTGGCAGAGAGGCTGCAAATGAGCTAAGCGAGCCATCGGTAACAAAGGGCTCGCGAACGGCTTATGTGGCTCAACAGCCTTCGCCCGAATCCAGGCCGGACAAGAAGCCCGCCAACAAGGCGACGACACCCAAGCGCAAGAACAAAGGGAAGGGCGACAAATGAAAGAGCAGTTCATCAACCGGCTGATCGAGAACGTCCACATCGTCGAGATATCCGCCTACAGCAAAGAAGACACCGAAAAATCATACCCCCCGGATGACTTCCTTCAGCCAAGACATCTCTTAACATGCCTTCCGTCAATTATTTGCCCCAAAAGATTACACACCAAAGCACCCAGACCCCGAAGAAACCCATGTCAAGGCTCAGTTGCTTCACCCCGATAATGACCACCCACATCAGGAACACCACGACGACCGAGATCCACACCGCATGTTTGTCG
>CAZANS010000239.1:0-4125 GCA_964486565.1 uncultured Victivallales bacterium | reverse complement strand
TACGAGATGCGCGAGAGTGACTGGAGTTCAGACGTGTGCTCTTCCGATCTCCCTGCTCGGGAGTAGTCGTAATTTTTCAGCCTGATGGAACGGCGGTGGTGCTTTTTAGGATTATACATCATCCCCTCCCTTTTTTTCTTTCTACCCCATTTCCATCCCGGCGTTGTGTATCATCTCGATATCTTTTTCGATCGGGTTTCCTTGAGTCACGAGGTATCCTCCGATCATTATCCCGTCGGCGCCGGCGCGGAAGATTTTATGTTGCAGTTCTTTGATGTTGTATTCGCGTCCGCCGCAAACGCGGATGCTTTTCGAGGGCATCATCAACCTTGCGAGTGCGATTATCTTGAGGCAGTCCTTGGGAGTCAGTTCGTCGAGGTCCTCGAGTCTGGTCCCCTTGATGGGGTTGAGGAAGTTCAGGGGAACTGAATCCACATCGAGTCTTCGTATTGTGTCGAGCAGCTCGAAGCGTTGTTCCAGGGACTCTCCGAGGCCGAAAATCCCTCCGCAGCAGACTTCGAGTCCTGCCTCCTTGGCGTTTCTCACAGTCTTGATCTGGTCTTTGTAGGTCCTTGAGCTGCAGATTTCGGGGAAGAAGCTTTCTGCGGTCTCGAGGTTGTGGTGGTAACGTTTCAGTCCGGCTTCTTTGAGTTTGACGAGGGAGTCAATGTCGAGTATCCCGAGGGATGCGCATGGCTGGACATCTGTTTCTTTGGCGATTCTAGTGACGGCCTCGCATATTTGTTCGAGTTCTCTTCCTGCGACAGCCCTGCCTGATGTTACTATTCCGAGCATTGCCGCACGGTCGCTCCCGGCCTTCCTGGCGGCATGGAGAATCTCTGTCTCGGATACAAGGGGATATAGCCTCACCTGCGCTTTGGAGTGTGCCGACTGTGCGCAGAATGCGCAGTCCTCGGTGCATCCTCCGCAGCGGGCGTTGATGACGGAACATGCCGATATGCGGTTTTGGAAGCTGGCTACCCTCAGCCTCGTCGCCATGTCGAAGATGTTTTCCAGGGCGGCATCGTCCTCACAGGAGAGTATCTCCAAGGCCTCTTCAATTCCTATTTGTTTTGTCTGCAAAGGAAGCTCCTTTAGTTGATTATGACTGTGATGTCCTGGTCTCTTACGTCGAGAGTCCTGTCCTCGAAGAGCAGCAGTTCCTCAGGCTTCACGACGGTGTTGCTCTTGTTCACAGAGAGCTTGAATGATCCCTTTGGTAGTATCCATACGAATGAGCTTTGTGAGGGCACAAGGAAGTTCTCGTTGCCTTCCGGTGTGAGCATTGCATCTGCTCCTTGGCCTGTGAGCATCTTCTGTGTGTCGGCCTCTGCGGATGAAAGGTTCAGCGGCGCCGGCTTGCCAGTGTTGTTCCTTATGACCAATAACTTGCTGCGAGATTCGCATATCCCGGCGTGGTTCCATTTTGCGGAGTAGATGTATCTTAGGAGTTGCAGCTCGTGGTTTCCGAGTCCCAGGAGTAATTTCCCCCTTAGTACGAGGCATAGGATGCTCTGGAGCGTTTTTGACATGCGTCGTATCTCGGCGGTGTTTTTGGCGGCGAGGGCTTTTTCTGCGTCTTCTCGTGTAAATCCTCCGTCCTTCTTGTGTATCCAGTTGAATGTGTTCTCGGTGTTTTCCGAGAACACTGCATGGATCATGAATTTCAGGTGTGTGTCGTCGGGTATCGGGGGGAGATCCAAGGGCTTGCCGTCCATCCAGTTGAGTATGTCGTAGTTGAAGTTGTATGTCGAGAGGATTTTCGATGCCTGTGAGGAGCTGGCGATGATATTTGCGCTGTTCATGTTGTCGAGAATCTTTATGGTCTGCATGAGTTTCAATGGGAATCTTCGTTCGTGGCCCCATGCGGCTCTGATCTGGTCTGCGGGGGAGATTTTAGCTGCGAGCATGTTTTCCAACTGTCCGCGGTCGGCGATGAGTTTGGAGAGGGTTTCGTAAAGGGTTTTCTCTGCCTTTTTGACATTTGCCACCTGGATTCTCCTGGGGTCTTCGGGATCTTGGTTGTGGTAGAAGATGTCTGTGTACAGCTCGCATGCCCACTCCCTGCAGAAGTCGTTTTCGGCGGAGTCAATTATCTCTATTAGGAATGGCTCCGAGGCGAAGCCTCTCTTGGCGAAAGCCATGTAGAATTCGTTGGGCTTGAAGAAGTTGATGTTTGAGGTCGAGGCGACTGTCAGCAGCTCGAATCCCAGGTTGCGCAGCCTTGGATTCTCGGATTTTACAAAATTCAGACCGATGGTGGAGATGTCGAGGTCTCGCGAGTTTATCAGTGCCTGTTCCAGGACATTCAAGTCCTGGTCGGCCAGTGAGTTGACCTCTTCCGCCATCATCTCTGCGAACTCCCCGACGGGTATGGGTTTCAATCCTTCCTTCGGTGGTGTGGAGCCTGGGTGTTTGTATTTAGAGAAAAGAGTCGGCAGGTGCACCATGGAGGGGTCTGTGTGGATATTTTCAGCATCCTCCTGCCGGATGAGGCCTTCGTGTGGTGAGGTGAGGGGTGCGGTTCCGGGGCCGGGTGATTTTGCATTGCCGTCGAGAGGAGAGCACTCTTGTCCTGCGCTGGGAGGAGGCTGCTCTTCTTTTCTCCCGGCATCTTGTGTTTCCTTGGCGGTCCGCAGGGAAAACATAAATATGGCAGTTGCGAAGATCGCAACTGCAAGGACGATGAAGATCGAAGTTGGTGATTTCGTAGGGTTTATCATTCTTCGGCAAGTTCGCGGATTTTCTTTATTAGTATTGCAACGGCTTCATCAACTGGGTATGTGCCTTCAGGCTTGCCGTGGGAGAAGATTGCGGCCTTGCCGCCTTTGACTCCTGCGATGCCGATTTCTGCGTCCTTTGCCTCCCCGGGCCCGTTGACCACGCAACCCATGACCGCTATTTTCCTTACCGGTATGATTTTACCTTTCCGCTTCAGCTCGTCAACAAGCTTTTCAATGTATGACGCAGTCTTCATCAGGTCGAACTCTGTCCTGCCGCAGGTCGGGCAGGATATGATCTCAGGCTGCGGGATTCGCAACCCCGTGGCCTCAAGTATTAGGAGCGCGGCCTTGACCTCCTCCAGCGGATCCGCGGTGAGGCTGACCCTTATTGTGTCGCCGATGCCGTCCAGCAGCAGCGCACCGATCCCAACTGTCGACTTAACAGTGCCCCGCGACAGGGTTCCAGCCTCGGTCACACCCAGATGCAAAGGGTAGTCGGAGACCGAGGAGAATTTCCTGCATGCCGCAACCATCACGGGTACATCGGGTGCCTTTATGGACACCTTGATCGTGGAGAACCCGAGATTCTCGAGCATGGCGCACTGGTCAAGTGCGGCCCGGACAAGCGCGTCGGCAAGCGACTTGCCACGATTTTTCGACTTCTCGACCTTCTCCTGGAGCTTTTTTGGCAGGCTTCCAGAGTTTGCGCCGACCCTGATTGGAATACCTGCTGCCCCAGCCGCCTCGGCAAGCTCTGAAAGATGGTCTTTGTCTGAGATGTTTCCCGGGTTGATCCTTATGCCATGTGCCCCCGCGTCAATCGCCCCAAGGGCCAGGCGGTGATCAAAATGGATGTCGGCGACGACAGGTATGGGTGATTGCGACACGATTTCGCGTAGTGGGTCGAGTGCCTTGCGATCCGGGACGGCAACCCTGACAATGTCGCATCCGGCTGCGGCAAGCCGACGTATCTGTTTTAGCGTGGCAGCATGATCGTGAGTGTCGGTCTTGGTCATGGACTGCACGGAAACAGTCGCGCCGCCGCCGATCTTGACTCCGCCGAGGACTATCTGTATGGTTTTTCCCTTAGGACGCTTGGGGAGGTCATTGGTTGACATATTTCTCTACGGTCATGAGGGGCGTGAAAGTTGGCAGCGGCATTAACTCTGGGGTCTCGCCATTTAGGTAACACCCGGCCTGGCGTGCGTACTCCTGAAGGGTCAGGCCGCTCGAGATATCCATGTCCTGCTTCTCCAGTGGGGTCTGCAGTTTCTCCAGAACCTCCAGGATTGCTTTTTTGGCAGATTCGTCATTTCTTGATAACTCCACTAGGGCCATCGCGGCGGCGATCCTGCCGGAATCCGAATCGAAGACAGGCCCTAACGGCGTGATGATTATCCTT
>CAZANS010000238.1:0-4186 GCA_964486565.1 uncultured Victivallales bacterium | reverse complement strand
CGCTCCTTTCGAGTCCTCCGCCGACGTTCCAGACACCTTTGGACGAGCAGGAGAGCTTTTCCGGATTCTCGACCTGGATCAGCATCAGGTCCACGAGGTCGTCAATGTGTAGCATGTCGCGGACCTGTTTCCCTGAGCCGCCGAACCCGATATACTTGAGCTCCCGCCCGAAGAGGTGTGCGAGTGTCCAGAAGGCGGCTATGCCCTGGTCCGCCTTTCCGAACTGCCATGGGCCTGCGATTACGCCGCAGCGGTTGATGACCACAGGGATGCCGAATGCCTCGGCGTACTCCCTGAGGATGACCTCTGCGGCGTATTTTGTTCCTCCGTAGAGTGATCTGGCGCCGTCGATGGGGAAGTTTTCCGCGACTCCCTCTACGGACAGTCCGGGTACCTTTTGTTTGTTTTTGAGCTCGAACCTAGTTTGTGAGGTGCGGATTTCGCAGTTCTTGAGCGGCTCGATGGGGTAGACTCTGCTGGTGGACAGGAAGATCATCGGTGCTGAGCAGCGTCTGCAGAAGTCGGCGCAGTTGACGGCCCCGTTGACATTGGTGTTTATGAGGTAGTCGGTGTTTCCGTCGCTTCCTGCGAGGACTGACGGCTCTGCGGAGCACTCTATGAGCATGTCCGCGTGTCCTGCGCGGCTGAGGTCCTGTGAATTCCGCACGTCTCCCCTGACGAATTCCACCCCTTGCCTCTCGAGTCTGGGGATGTTCATCTTCGACCCGGAACGGTACAGGTTGTCGAAGGCGATCACCTCGCATCTTTCCAAGCGTTTCTTCAGCGCGACCGCGATATTCGACCCGACAAACCCCGCACCGCCGGTAACAAGTATTCTTTTCCCTTTCCTGGCCATACGCTATTTCCCCTCAAAAAATGACCTAACCTCTTCAATTGATACGCTCATAAGCCAACTATATCACCACTGGGAAGGATATCAAGCCTGCTGTGGCGACGGTGCGGCGAAATGGCTGGTGCATACCATCAACTGTATGTGCCCGCCATTTCGCCATTGCGAATGCCGTGCCTCCGCCCCAACCCCCTGGGCGGCAGGCTCTTTTGGCGCGAATGCCACGCCGCCGCGGTCGGGACAGACTAGGCAGGTATGCCCACTTCCGCATCGGCGTGGCCCCGCTATCCGCAGGAAATGAATAAAGACTGCCCGCGAATCCATGCTGATAATAATAAAAATCGTGAAATTCTTCAATTCAGGGCTTGACTTTTAGTTAGGGCTCCCTAATCTATTTGTTTGACTGTGCGTTTGATTTTCTTGGACTTTTTAGGGTGTTTTATTTTGTTAAGTGGACATTGAATTATGAAGATAAGTGATTTTGAGTTAGGCACTCGTCTGAGGGTTACGGGATTTGGTTCTGGCGACAGCGGCTACAGGTCGAGGTTGCTTTCTTTTGGCATACGCAGGGGTGCGGAGTTTGAAGTTGTTCGAGTTGCGCCTCTGGGAGATCCTCTTGAGATAAGGCTCAGGGTTGGTGGGAGCGTGAGTCTGAGGAAGGTTGAGTCTGAGGTCATAGAGGTTGAGGAGGCAGGTGTTTGACTAAGATGAAGAAGTACATGATAGCATTGGCTGGGAATCCGAACTGCGGCAAGACGACGTTGTTCAACGCGCTCACAGGCTCTAGCCAGCGGGTTGGAAACTGGCCTGGCGTGACGGTTGAGAGGATTGAGGGGACTTTCAGGATGGGGAAGATCGAGTGCAAGGTGATAGATCTTCCTGGCATATATTCTTTTTCGACGTATTCCCTTGACGAGAAGGTTGCGCGGGAGTTCATACTGCTTGGGAAGCCTGATCTGGTTGTGAACATAGTTGACGCAAGCAATCTTGAGCGCAACTTGTATCTGACGACTCAGCTTATAGAGATGAAGGCTCCTGTGCTTGTGGTGCTGAACATGATGGACATTGCCAAGCGCAACGGCGTGAGGATAGAGGTTGAGCATCTGTCTCAGCACCTGGACTGTGCCGTGGTTCCGGTGATAGCCAACCGGAAGAAGGGGATTGAGGAGCTTGTCGAGGAGATACTCGAGTCTCTGGACTCGGGCAAGATCTCGAGGGCGCATGTGGCCTACGACATTGTGATGGAGGATTCCTTGAAGGTTGTTTGTGGAGCTGGGGCGGGGATTGCGGAGGATAACAATGTTGATGCCCGTTGGCTGGCGATCAAGCTATTCGAGAGGGACGAGCTTGCTGAGCGGATGACCGGCGGGGATCTGAAGGAGCTTGTGCGGTCCGAGTCGGCGAAGGTGAGCTCGCACACCGGGGACGAGGCGGACATAGTGATTGCCGACGGCAGATACGGTTTCATAAACGGGCTGGCCAAGGATGTGGTCAACCGCGACGACATGCTCAACAAGTCCTTTACGGACAGCATAGACAAGGTTGTGCTGAACCGTTTCCTGGGGATTCCGATATTTGTATTGGCGATGTATCTGATGTTTTTTCTCACGATGAGTGTGGGTTCGCCCTTCATAGATTTTTTCGAGCTGCTTTGCGGGACGATATTTGTCGAGGGCACCCGAGCATTGCTGTCGAGTATTGGTTTCCCGGGATTCCTGATTGCGCTGTTGGCCGACGGTGTAGGTGGAGGCATACAGACTGTGGCGACCTTCATACCGCCGATAACGCTGATATTCCTTTGCCTTTCCATCTTCGAAGACTCCGGCTACATGGCTCGGGCAGCATTTGTGATGGACAGGCTTCTGAGGTCCATCGGGCTTCCCGGGAAGGCGTTTATCCCGATGCTTGTTGGCCTTGGCTGCAACGTTCCCGGGATAATGGCCACCAGGACGCTTGAGAACCAGCGCGACCGTACTCTCTCGATAATGATCAATCCGTTGATCTCCTGCGGTGCTCGCCTGCCGATCTATGCGCTTTTCGCGGCGGTGTTCTTCAGGGGCAGTTCTGGGCTTGTCCTGTTCTCCTTGTATCTGACCGGTGTGATTCTGGCTGTGCTCACTGGGCTTGTTTTCGGCAGGACGATATTGAAGGGTGAGGCATCCACGTTTGTGATGGAGCTTCCGCCCTACCATGTTCCGACTGTGAACGGCATGCTGTTCCACACATGGGGCAGGTTGAAGGGCTTTCTCTACCGTGCTGGCAAGGTCATAATGATAATCGTGCTCTGTCTGAGCTTTCTGAACTCCATAGGGACTGACGGGACATTCGGCAACCAGGACTCGACTGGATCTGTGCTCAGCGCATTTGGGAGGAAGATCACGCCTGTGTTCTACCCTATGGGGATCACTAGCGAGAACTGGCCGGCGGCCGTCGGGCTTTTCACCGGGATATTCGCTAAGGAGGCGGTGGTTGGGACAATCAATTCGCTGTACTCCCAGCTTGACAGCGCGGGAGAAGATGGCGATCTGGAGGATGAGGGGTTCGATTTCTGGAAGGGCATAGCCGAAGCATTCCGGGCGATACCCGATGGTTTTGGCGGCATCTCCGATGCGATAGGGGACCCTGTCGGAGCGGGCAAGGTAGCGAAGATTGACGACAAGGACGAAGACGAGCTGCCTGAGATGCTTGGCGTAGACAGCAGCACCTTCGTCTCGATGAGAAGATACTTCCCGAACAAGTCCGCGGTCTTCGCATACCTGCTGTTTGTGTTGATCTACGCCCCGTGCGCGGCAGCCATCGCAGCGATCTACAGGGAGACGAACTTCAGGTGGGCGCTGTTCTCGGTATGCTATCTTACCGGACTGGCGTGGCTGACTGCGACACTTTTCTATCAGGTGACGAGGCTGGCCAGCGCCCCTGGGTCGGCGATATGGTGGATCGTGCTGTGCTTGTCAGTCATCACCCTATTTGTCCGAGTGCTGAAACGTATCGGCGACAGACGGGTGGTCAGGGGCCAGTAATCGGTGGTCTGTAAACGGAGGCCGTAGTGCCGTAATGCGGTAATGCCGTAATGCCGTAATGCGGTAATGCGGTAATGCGGAAAAGAATTCGGTGCCAGTTCGCGTAAGACATTATAGAAAAGAATATTATAAATAAATTATTGTATATTTGGAATGGCATGCTATGATAAGGGAATTGGTGCTACTATGCTAAAGCGTTAATAACATTTCGGAATTGTCTGGAGGAAAAATGGGACGCATCCCTTACGCGATCATGAGCAACCATTTTCACTTGGCGATCGAAGCGCTGACAACCCGCGAGTTGTCAGCCTACGTC
>CAZANS010000237.1:0-4192 GCA_964486565.1 uncultured Victivallales bacterium | reverse complement strand
TTGAAGACTTCGTAGGGGTCGAGCTGGTCGGAGAAGAGGACGGCGGTGACGCCCTGGATGATGTCGTCGACGTAGGTGAAGTCGCGCTGCATCTTGCCGTGGTTGAAGACCTGGATGGGTTTGCCGGCGAGCATGGCTTCGGTGAAGAGCCAGAGGGCCATGTCGGGGCGGCCCCAGGGGCCGTAGACGGTGAAGAAGCGCAGCCCTATGGTCTGCAGGCCGTAGAGATGGGTGTAAGTGTGGGCCATCAGTTCATTGGCTTTCTTGGTGGCCGCGTAGAGGCTGACGGGGTGATCGACGGGATCGCTCTCGCTGAAGGGGAGCTTGGTGTTGCCGCCATAGACGCTGGAGCTGGAGGCGTAGACCAGGCGCGGGATGCCGGCGTGGCGGCAGGCCTCGAGGATGCTGAGGAAGCCTTCGAGGTTGGCTTTCTGATAGACGAAGGGATGGGTGAGGGAGTAGCGCACGCCGGCTTGCGCGGCGAGGTGACAGACGCGGTCGAACTTGTGTTCGCGGAAGAGGGCGGTGAGCCGTTCGTAGTCGCACAGGTCGGCTTCGACGCCGGTGTAGCCGGGCCGCTGCTCCAGGAGGGCGTGGCGGTCGCGTTTGAGCTGGACGGGATAGTAGTCGTTGAAGTTGTCGAGCCCGACGACGGTGTGGCCGAGGTCGAGGAGCTTGTTGGCGAGGTGGAAGCCGATGAAGCCGGCGGCGCCTGTGAGGAGGAGGTGCATGAAGAAAATCCTGAAAAACTGAAAAGCCTTGAAGAAAAAGCTGAAAAGCTGAAAAACTGAAAAGCTGAAAGGTCTTGGGGAAAAAGCTGAAACGCTGAAAGTTAGAGAGAAACGCTGAAACGCTGAAAAACTGAAACGCTGAAATTGGGGAGTTGAAGAAAAGGCTGAAAAACTGAAAAGCTGAAATTGGGGAGTTTAAGAAAAGGCTGAACGGATGGGGAGGATTACTTGATTAGAGAGTCACGGTTGCTTTTTGCGAACTTTTGAGACGATGGTGGTGAAAATCGCCAGGATCTCTCCTGTTTCGTTCAAGAGGTGGTCGATCTGTTCACCGGAGATGCCGCAGTCCTCCTGCAAAAGCTCAAGCCAGAGCGCCGACTCGTCCGCTTCCTGGAGTAACCCGTCAAGTTTGGAACAGAATTCCGCATCCGACCGGGCCCGCGATGCCTCCCGACAATGCGCTGCGACCGAGGTCCCCGATCGCAGCAGTTGTCTGCCGATGACGCGAACTTCTTCACGCTGCTGTCGCGGCAGGCCGACGTAGAAACGAATCATGCATGACGCATACCGCTTTGTCCGATCTCGCAATTCGTCGTTAAGTCTCATTCTTTTGGGAAAATGCTGAAAAACTGAAACGCTGAAAGGGGGGGGAGGTTAATGGTTAAGGGTTAAGGGTTATTTGGATCAGAAGTCGGAGTTCAGAGGTCAATTTGTAGATTGTTTTCACCATGAAGGATGCGAACTTTACTAAGGATTTACAGCCTTCCATCCACTTGGTCCCGAGCGAGAAAGGCTTTGATGTCGAAAATGACGATATTTTGTTTGCTGAACTTGGAGAAGTCCAGGGCATGGAATTTGTCGTGGGCGACGGCTAACACCACGGCATCCATGGAGGCCTTCTGATCGCCGTTGGGACGCGGACTCAGCGTGAGCCCATATTCGTGCCGGACTTCCTCGGCGTCAGCCCAGGGATCGTGGACCATCACCTGGCATCCGTATTCCTGAAGTTCCCGGATCACCCCGATGACCTTGGAGTTGCGAATGTCGGGACAGTTCTCTTTGAACGTAAGACCTAGCACCAGGACATTGGCGCCCTGCACTTTATGGCCCTTCTGGATCATGAGCTTGACGATCCGGCTCGCAACGTGGGCAGGCATGTTGTCGTTGATCCGACGGCCGGCGAGGATGATCTGCGGGTGATAGCCAAGGGACTCAGCCTTGTGGGTGAGGTAGTACGGGTCGACGCCGATGCAATGGCCGCCCACGAGGCCGGGACGGAAAGGCAGGAAGTTCCATTTCGTGCCGGCGGCCTCCAGAACGTCAGAGGTGTCAATCCCGATGCGCTCGAAAATCAGGGACAGCTCATTGACGAAGGCGATGTTGATGTCGCGCTGGGAATTCTCAATGACCTTCGCCGCTTCGGCCACCTTGATGCTGGGCGCCAGATGTGTTCCTGCGGTAATGATGGTCCGGTAAAGGGCGTCAACGGCCATGGCAATTTCCGGAGTCGAACCGGAGGTGATTTTCCTGATCTTGGTGACGGTATGAACCTTGTCGCCGGGATTGATGCGCTCGGGGCTGTACCCGCAGAAGAAATCTTTGTTGAATTTCAGACCACTGAACTTTTCCAGGACGGGAACACAGTCCTCTTCCGTGCACCCGGGATAGACAGTGCTCTCATAGATGACCACGGCGCCGGGTTTGAGGGCTTTGCCGACCGTCTCGCTGGCCCTGATGAGGGGGGTCAGGTCAGGCCTGTTGAACCTATCGATCGGCGTGGGTACGGTAACGATGAAGAAATTGCTGTTCCGGATGTCTTCAATGGAGTCAGAGAAGGTCAGGTGCGTCGCCGCCGCGAGCTCGGCAGCACTGACCTCGAGGGTGCGGTCATGGCCGTTGCGGAGTTCGTCGAGACGGCCGACATTGATGTCGAAACCGACGACGGGAAAGTGCTTCCCGAATTCGACGGCCAGGGGGAGCCCGACATAGCCGAGGCCAATGAGCGTGATTCGCGGGTTATTCATGGATTAGGACGGTAGACGAAGAGGTTACTGGTTATGGGGGGCAGAAAGTTATCGGTTATCAGTTATCGGTTATCGGGCGGAGGGCCCCGAATGAGTCGGGGTAGAAATAACCAACATCCAGCGGTACTGCCCACTGCTTGCCCGGCGTAGCCTTGGCGAAGTCGGGCCCACTGCTCACTGGCTACGGCCTCATTTTCTCGTCCCATGGCGCAACAGTTCCAGTTCACGACGCAATGGCTTCCAGTACTCGGTATCGCGCCGGCGCTCTTCCGCTTCTTCCTGGGCCAGGAAAACCGTGACCCGGTCGAGCGCGCCCGACAAGGCGGCCTCTACGGCTTGACGTTGGGCGGTTATTCGAACCGCCTGATCCGCGTATCTCTGACAGAGACGACCGAGTATTTCCGGAGTTCGACTCTCCAAAAGCCAGAAGAGTATCTTTTCGCGGCTCGGGCTGACGTCGGCAAGGTAGTCCGCCTCGAGCAGCCGTCGAATCATAGGCCAGTCCTTATCGCGCTGTGTTTTCTTCGCCTGAACGAGGTCGGGCAGACTCAACACCTGGACCAACTCGGCGCCGCCTTCCAGATAGATGGTTTGACGTCTGTTCCACAACGCCTCAAATGGATCGACTCCACGCAAAACCGACATCAGGTCAATACGCAAACCGGCCACATCCGGGTGTCGGCATCTGAAGTGAACGGCATGGCCCTTTTCGAGATACGCAACATCGAAAGGTGGAACCGCGATGACTTCCGCCTGCAATTCCCGCAATGCGGCCTGGAGCAGGTCCAAGTTCTTCTTGTCGGCCAGCACAACGAAATCGCTGTCCCGGCTGAATTCTGCCGCCCCGTACAGAATACAGGCCTGCCCTCCCATGAGGAGGGCTTTCACGTTATGCCGGGAGAACGTAGAAAGGACTTTGAGTATCGGGTTCCGGATCAAGACTGCCTCCCATCGCGAGGTATGCATCCCACAATTGCCCGGATGCCTGCCATCTTTCCGCCGGCGTCATGCGGCACCATTCCATCCACTCGTCGCCCATCGAGTCGGCGAGTTGTTCGATGATGGCGGTGTCTTGGGGGTCGGAGCGCATTTTGTTGACCACACACACCTCACGTGGACTCAGCGAGCCGAGGTCACGGGTTTGGGCAAAATCATTTTGTGGCAAAATCATGGGGGGGAGTTATTGGTTACTGGTTATTGGCTAATGGTTCGTTGAAGATTAAGAGTTCTTGGCTCTTGGTGCTTCGTGCTTCGTGCTTCGTTAAAGAGAAGCGTGCTTGCCCGGGTTACTGATCACCGGTTACTGATCACTGGTCACCGGCTACCGGTCACTGCCCGCTGAGGGCACGATTCTTTACTTGAGACAATCCAGCACATCGTCAGGTGTCTGGATGTGGACATCAGGGCTTCGCCGGCCACGCTTGATCCACAGGACCG
>CAZANS010000236.1:0-4223 GCA_964486565.1 uncultured Victivallales bacterium | reverse complement strand
CAACCAACAACCAACAACCAACAACTAGCAACCGTGAACCGTGAACCGTGAACCGTGAACCGTGAACCGAAATAGGTGTCAGGTTTCAGGTGTCAGGGAATTCGGTGATCGGTAATCGGTAATCGGTAATCGGTGGAACAACCAACAACCAACAACCAACAACCAACAACTAGCAACCGTGAACCGTGAACCGTGAACCGTGAACCGTGAACCGTGAACCGATGGAGTTGTTTTTGGGGTCTAATCTTTGGTGTTTTCTTCCTTAGGCTGCTCGATTTTTGAGAGTGCTTTCATGAGAGCCATTGCGAGGACGGCGAGCATGACGACGATCACGACATACAGGATGGTTTTGCTTTCGAGGAATGATGGGGGGCGCGGTCCTTTGAATAGCGGGTTGGCGGATTCGGTACCGAGTTTGAGGGTGGTCACCGCGGGGTTGGCGATTTTTGCGAAGATGTCCTCTATGTCGTATCTTGGTGGCGGCATTTCGCCGCTGTAGTATAGTTTTATTCCTGAGGTGTTTTCAGGGGGTATGAACTCTGCCCTGTAGACGGGACCCGAGCAGACGATTTGCGAGATTCGCAATTCCGGGGCGTCGGCGTTGTGGACCAGCAGCTTGAGGTATTTTTTGCGTGTCTCGGGGAACTCGCATGAGAGATTTGATTTCTCGAGGCCCTGTATTGAGATGCTTGAGATTGTGCCTGCTGATATTTGCTGCCATTTTTCTTTGTCGTCGGATGCGAGTATCTGGTATTTTCTGGAGAAGTTTTTTGATTCCGGGACGATTCGCAGGGTTGTCACGGGCTGGCGGAAGGTTTCGATGACCACCTCGTTTGACTTGTCGGCCACGGAGTTCGACAGTGTCACGGTCTCGAGTTCGCGGGTCACGGGGAAATCGTTGTGGAACACCGTCTCTAGAGCCTCCAGCACGACCTCCTTTATCCGCAGGTCGTCGTTCAGCAGTATCTTCTTGGTGATCTGGCTGTAGTCCTTGCCTTCGCGGCTTTCCTCGACCATCTCGATTCTCTTTCCCTGCCGGGACTCCGAGAAATTGGATATCAGCACCTTGTAATAGGGCCCGGGTGGATCCGATGGCAGATCTACCGTATTGCTGGACAGCCCGTAAATGGAAGAATAGTCGAATATGGACTGCTCGTCGGCGCTCTTGCCCCAGTCTTCGGTGGAAGATCCTGCGGTCACAGTCACCTGCTTGTCGTAGTCGGAGGACTGGGTCACGAAGGTGAGGAAACGCGGGATCTTCTGGGGGTCGAGGTTCTTCACCAGCAGCTCTATGCGGTTGTCGTCGAGCTTCTTGAGCGATACCACCTCGGAGGCGCATCTGACGCGCCTCGAGCTCTGCTTCCTGACGAACATCCGTGAAATCCTGAAGGGTATCTCACTGAGATTCGAGTCCAGCACGCGTATGCCGGAGAAGCTCCCTGTTCGCTCGTAGATGGCCTTGTCCAGCTCCACCCCGGCGATCTCCGGCTTGCCGCCGTCGAACTCGACGCTTCTGCAATACCCGAGCCGTTCAGACGCCGGGGCATCCCCGCCGCCGCAAAAGCATATCTGGGGAAGCAAGACTGAGGCCGCGGCCAACAACAATACAATTTGCCTTGACGATGTCATTGTCCGGCTCCTTTTTTGGTTTTATCGGTATCCTGCCCTTCCGGCAAGGCTGTAGAGAAGGATTCACGGAATCTTATATATGCGAAGGACGCGCCCAGGATTATCAGGCCGAGGATGATGAAGGCGATTATCCTGTATAGCTGGTCAAGCCGGCTGAGATCCGAGAAGAAGACCTTCAGGACGACGATCACGAAGAGTGTGAGCCCGGTATACCGGAAGGCTTTGGAGCGCTTGGATATGCCGCGCAGCAAGAATGCGATGGCGAAAAGGCTCCAGAGTATAGACACGCCGCCTGCCTGGAAGCCGCGCGCACGGTCGCCCAGAAAGGTGTTCACCTCAAAAGTCGAATAAAAGAAAAGCAGGATAAGCGAGATCACCGCAAAGACCTGATGGCTCGCCAAATGCTCCCTGTCAGGGATCTGCCCAGACCCGCCTCCACCCTGCAAAACAAATGCCACATAGCCGAAAAACAACACCGCCGGCAGGAAGCTCAGCAGCCTCATCAACGCCGCCTCGTAGCTATAGACCCCGGAGTACACCAGGCCGTCGAACGTGAACTCCCAGAAATTGAGGTCCACAAATGCGAGCTTGATCAGGAAGCACGAGACGAAGGCGATCAGCAAGCCCCAGCATGCCGGGCTTTTCTGCGAGATTCGCAGTATGAAAAGCATCGCGCCGAGCCAGATAAGCGTGAGTACCGTAATCCTGAAGGGCGGGTAGTAGTTCTGGAACAGGTAGTAGAACTCGAACTGTACGTACACGAAGGTTGACAGGAAGACTATCCAGAAGAAGACTTTTGCCAGAGCCGAGCGCTCCATCACGTCCCCGATGTCATTCGAGCTGAAGGAGCTGGAGAAAGAGTAAGGGGTGAAGGAATCCTTCGCGCGCTTGAGCATCTTGCTCGACACAGCAAGCGATATTATCGTCACGCCCATGGTCATGAATCGGTCGAGCATCTCAGGCCAGTATTCCGCGCCGCCGGCAGGGCGGTAGAAGCTGCTGCCGAAATCCACAGTGATGATCCTGCCGAGGGTCAGGAAGTATAGGATATTGGCGATCAGCCTGACAAAATTGCTCTTTATCTTGCAGCTCATCCAGATGAACACCGCAGCCTGTATGGCCCATGCCGTCGTGATCCACTGTTCGGATAGCAGCGCAGGGATGGTAAGCGTGATGAAGACCGACGTGAATCCGGTAAGCGTGATCAAGAAATTCCTGTCGTCTAGCTTCCTCTGCAAAAAGAAGTATATCTGCCCGATATAGAACAGCGCCAGCGATATCGTGACTATCGCGTAGTACTCCTTGTCATATTTGTCGGTCACAATGTCGAAGGACATGAGCGCGAATATCGAGGAGTTGAATAGAATGAACATCAGCTCCAGCACGGTGGCCTTCTGACGGTTGATGATGTTGTAGAGTATCGGGATGAACGAGAAAAGGATGAAGAAAGCGACCAAAAAGCTCATGGCCATGGCGAAACGGCTGATCTCGTAGTGCTTGTCCATCGCAGCGAAAAAGAGCGCGTAGGTAAAGAAGAATGCCAGCGCGTTCAGCAGCTTCCAGTCGCGGTACCTCGCGATCCAAAGAGCACCCACACCCAGCAACAGCATGTACGAGAAAAGCCCGGGCAGATTCCCGCTGCCGGTGTCAATAAGCACCGGGGTGAGATAGCCGCCGATCAGCCCGAATATGGCGACAAACAAAGAGTTCAGCCTTACCGAAAGGATGCCCGCCACAAGGGTTATGAGGATCATCAGCGCGAACGCAGGCATGACCTCTATGATCTTGAACCTCGAGTACCCGGCGAAGATCCCCATGTACATGAACACGATCCCGCCGCCAAGCAGCCCCTGCGCTATCAGATGGTACTTCTTGTTGGCCATCCAGCACCCGAGCGCGACCATGGCCATGCCGGCGAGAAGGATCCCGGACACCCTGGCAACCGGGCCGAGCCAGCCTTTCTCGATCGAGTAGTTTACAAAGAACCCGCCGCCGACGACGAGTATGAATATGGCCACCCTTAGCAGCCATACGCTTGCTATGGCATACTCCATCGAGAGTCTCGGGTTGCGGAACTCCTCGCCGACGACTATCCAGTTCCATATCTTGCCCAGTATCTCGCCCGCCCTGCGCTCGAATCCGGAGACCTCGGGCTTCTGTGGCACCGCTGGCTTGACGGGAGCCCTTGAGTGCTCAGGCGTCGCGGGACGGGGAACGCCCTGCCTGGTCTCGACCTGCTTGACAGGCAAAGGAGGTGGCGCGGCGGAAGATGAGGTGACCGGCGCAGGCTCTGGCATTTTTTCCCTGAGGCTTTTCTCTGCGAATTTCGCAGCAGCGGCGGCGGCAAGCGGAGGCTTGGCCTCGACAGGTTTTGCCGGCTCGCCTATCGCGGCAGTCGCTGCCGGTGACGATGACTTGTCTTTCTCAGCTTTTGGCTTGACATCCCCCCGCGCGGCCTTCAGCACGGCGACTTCCCGGAGAAGCGTGCTGAGCATCTGGAACATCTTCTTCTGGTTCCTCTGCACAGAAAAAATCATGAGGAACGACCCGACAAAACACACCAGCCCGCCGACAACAAGAGCAAACACAACCAG
>CAZANS010000235.1:0-4225 GCA_964486565.1 uncultured Victivallales bacterium | reverse complement strand
CGTGGCCTCGCATCCAAAATGCCAAGCCGCGCGGCCACGGGGAGTTTTGAAATTGACTCAGTACATAGCGTTAAGATAGCACACGAGGCATTAAAGTCAAATATTGAATTCCCGCCCCGGCGTGTTAAGTTTGCCTTAGGCAGAAAACAGTGTCGTATCCCCGGCCGTTGCCGGGATTTAAATCAATCTTTATTGGAGAGCTCGAATGCTGTGGGTCTTGATAGCCTTCCCTTTTGCGGCATACTTTCTTGCCGGCATACTCCTTTTCGTATTCCAGTCGCGTTTTATATTCTGTCCGGGAAAGACTATATTCATGACTCCAACCGACTGCGGGATGGACTACGAGGACATGATGATCCCGGTAGAGGGGCACGGTGAAATCCATGCATGGTTGATAAAGACGGCGAAACCGCGTGCGACCGTGCTTTTCTGCCACGGGAACGCAGGGACAATATCCCACAGGATCGAGACCGCGCAGATGTACTTGCAGCTGGGGCTAGATGTGCTCCTTTTCGACTATTCCGGATACGGGATGAGTTCGGGAAAACCCTCGGAAAAAGCGTTCTACGCAAATTCCGAGGCTGCATGGCGCCATCTTACATTGGAGAGGGGCATCCCGTCCGAGAAGATCATAGCCATCGGCAGATCCCTTGGCGGCCCAGTGGCCGCGAAAACCGCAACCATCCACTCGCCGGGGCTATGCGTCCTCGAGTCAACTTTCACGTCGGTAAGCGATATGGCGGCATTGAAATTTCCCTTTTTCCCGCTAAAGTTCCTGATAAGGACCAAGTTCCCGACAATGGACTACGTCAGGGAGATGAAGTGTCCGCTGCTGGTGGTTCACAGCCGCGACGACAAGATCATCCCCTTCCGAATGGGCGAGCGGATTTTTTCAGGATACAGCGGCCCGAAAGAGTTCCTGGCTCTCTCCGGAGGCCATAACGAGACATATTTCGAGAACCCGGAGCAATACTGTGAAGCACTCGACAGATTCATCTCAGACAAACTTCTACACACTGTTTGAGGTCTCCTCCGACTGCTCCTTCGACGAGCTGAAAAGGGCATACTTCGCAAAAGCGAAAAGTTGTCATCCCGACAGACACGGAGGCTCGAAGGAGAAAGAGGAGGAGTTCAAGAAAATCGTCCATGCCTTCGATATACTCTCGGATCCGGGCAAAAGGGCCAGCTACGACATATCAGCAGGCCTTGACACCTCGGAGCCAGCTTTCCGCAGCACCCGGGAGTACTCGGTGATGGACACCCCCGCGGACGACACCCTCGAGGAAATAATCGTCGGCAACGACCCGCCGGAGGACGCTACCCTTGCAACCCTTTTCCTGGATCTCGAGAAGACAGAGGTCTTCATGCTTTTCAGGGAAGGGAAAAACTATTACCACCAAAGGCACTACGGCAAGGCATTGTCATGCTTCAGAAGAAGCACCGACATCACCCCGTACAACATACTCTACAGGTTCTATCTGGCGAGGGTATGCGCGGCGGCAGGAAAGTTCGGAGAGTCCACAAAACATTATTCGAAGGCCTTGGAAATTGGCCGCAGCCGTGTCCCCCCGCAGCGTCTCGAGCGTGTCCGCGCGGAACTCGAGACCGTGAGGAAGAGAAAGAATCCCTGGTGGAGCGGGCTGGCATCGTTGTTCAAGCCGGAGGAGCCCGGGAGATATTTTTTCGACCCCTCAGGAGACATGCTTGACGAGGCAAACAGGGCGATAGAGGGCATCATGAGCAGGAAGGAAAGGAAGAGACAACAGGAAATAAAGAGGCTGGAGGCAGGTGCAGATGTCGGGCAAAACTAAAGTTTTTGACCGTGCGGCCCTTGACCGTATCTATGATAACTGCAACCGTCGCGAGCTGGTCTCCCCAGACCCTCTCCAGTTCCTCTACAGCTACGCCTCGCCGGAAGACCGCGAGATTGTCGCGCTCGTCTCAGCAGTGCTCGCATACGGCAGGGTCGTCCAGATCCTCCGCAGCGTGTCATGGATCCTCGAACGAATGGGGGAAAAACCAGCACAATTCCTCAGAGACAGCACAATCTGCGAAATCCGCAGCAGCATTGCCGGCTTCAGGCACCGCTTCACCGGCGAGGAAGAGCTGGGAACACTGCTTTTCGGCGCAAAATGCGCGCTGGAGGACTTCGGCAGCCTGGAGAACTGCTTCGTGTCCTATTTGAAGCCCGGTGCGGGAAATGTGGTTGATGCGCTAGAGCTTTTTGCTCGGCATCTCAACGAGGGCTTCGACGGCAAGAGCTCTTATTTGTTCCCCTCCCCTGCCAAAGAAAGTGCCTGCAAGAGGCCAATGCTCTTCCTCAGATGGCTCGCGCGGGAAGACAAGGTCGACCCCGGAGGATGGAAAAGGGTGCCAAGGCATCTGCTGGTCGTCCCGCTGGACACACATATGCACCGTTTCGCAATCGAGGCCAAATTCACATCAAGAAAAAATGCTAATCTCGCCACAGCTCTGGAGATCACCGGGAAATTCAGACAGATCTGCCCGGAGGATCCCGTGAAGTACGATTTTGCCCTGACACGCCACGGCATAAGGAACGACATGGATTTCAACATGATCGGCCTGGGGAAAAAGGACATGGCCAGATGAAAAAACCAATACTAGAAATTGGCTCATTTGCTAAGCGTATACCCGACGCAATAAGGCTTTCGGCTAAAGCGACGCTGCTGATCGGACTGCTCGCGGCATCCACCCTCGAATCTGCCGAACCGGAGCCTCGATGGGAACTTTTCCTAAAGAACGGCGACAGGGTTCGCGGGGATTTTCTGGGGATCGAGGCCAGCCGAATAAACTGGAAATACCCAGGTGTCCAAGAAATTATCCGATTCCCCATGGAAAACGCAGCGGAAATCCGGCAGACGCTTATGCCAAACAAAAAAAACAAAGGCCATGACAGCATGGTGTGCATGACCAACGGCGACTCCTTTGCCGGCAGGATTGTCTCCATGGACGAAAAAAAACTTGCCCTCGACACAATGTCCAGCGGACACCTTTCCCTCAACAAGTCAATGATCAGCGAAATCTCGCGCACCAAGGCAGGGACAATGCTCTACAGTGGCCCCAACCCAGGCGACGGTTGGCTTTCTGCGGATCTTCACTCGGACGTCAAGAAAAATTTCGAGATTAAAGATGGCACGCTGATCCTTCCGCCTATGACTTTCGCCATGTGCGACGTATCACTCCCGGATACAGCTCAAATATCTCTCGAAATAACAGGCTTCAACCCCAACACTCGCCTGCAATTTCAATTTTTCACCAATACCGGCAGCGAGGGATATTTCCTCACCATGCAAGGACAGTACTGCGAGCTGGAGAAGTTCACAGGGGATGAAGGTCTGAACTCGCTTGACAGCTTCAAGCTTGAAGACCTCAGCGAAGGCACACTCAACCTGATCCTTTTCGTAAGCAAAAAAAACATGCAGATCATCGTGTCGGTGAACAACAAGATATACAGCGAAATAAAGGATCACGCAAGCGAATTCGCCGGCACAGGCACAAGCCTGGCATTTATGAACATGGCCAGGGGAATCCCGGCGGAGGTAAGAAAAATAAGAGTGAGCCCATGGGACGGCAGAGATCCACGTCAAGTCCTCGATGCTGTGGCAATCGAGGGCAAGGACCAGATATTCCTGTCAAACATGGACAGAAGCAGCGGAGAACTTTTGGGGTTGACCAGAGGAAGCTTCAGGGTAAAGTCAGATTTCGGAACCTTCGACATCCCGATCGAAAGGGTCAGAAGAATCGTTAGAGACAAATCGAAACAACGCACCGCAAAAAGGAACAGGGCCGATATAAGGGTGTTTTTAGAAGGAAACACCGTCGCCACATTGAAACTCGAAGGCTTCTCAAACAGGAAACTTTCTGGAATAAGTGATAATTTCGGCAGGGCAGAATTCAGGACCGAAAGCATCAAAAGACTGGTCTTCGGAATTTACGAGCCGCACTCGAACGATCCGGGAAAGTCTAGCGCAAAGGACAAGGATGCCTGGCAAAAAATACTCGACCCAGCCGCCGGAATTGATATTGACCTGAACCACCTGCCAGCCCTCCCTGAACCAGAAGAGGAATAGATACTCCGTCCCCCAAAAAATACAAAAAAATACTTGAATATTACCGGGACAGGTTCCCTTTTATTGATGGATTTAAGGTAAAGGAGCCAATTTCAAAACTACCCGTGGCCGCGCGGCCTGCCATTTTGGATGCG